>NZ_BAABHO010000003.1:114857-120469 GCF_039542135.1 Actinomycetospora chlora | reverse complement strand
CGGACGGTGCGGACGGTGCGGACGGTGCGGACGGTGCGGACGGTGCGGACGGTGCGGACGGTGCGACGGTGACCGCCTCGGGACCGCCCCAGCCCGTGCGTTCCTGCTCGAGCGTGTCCGTGCCGGCCACCGCGCCTCCTCCGCGACCCGCGACGGCGGGCAGCGGCCCCGCGCGCGTCGACGTCCCCCCGGGGTCCGGTGTGCACCCCGTGTGCGGCGATCAGTAAGGCCCGCGTGTGACGTGTGCGTCAAGAGTTGCTGATGTGACTGATGGGGTGAGAGTGGTCGGCGCACCGAGCGGCAAGCACCCACCGGTGACGCCGACTGTCGTCGGGCTTCAGCGGGTGATCGACCACGCCCGGACGCGGCGGACGTGGACGGTGGCGTCCGCCGCGCGGTCGAGCCCCTCGTTGATGCGGGGCGCGAAGATCGCGTAGAAGGCGCCTTCGATCGGGGTGAAGTCGAAGGTGATCGACTTCTCGTGCCACTCACGGTCGTCGAAGTGTCGCCGCGGAACGAAGTCCCGGCTGCGGTAGGGCGAGCGGGCGTTGTCCGGGTGGTCCTGCACCGGCCTCCCGACCTCGATGAGCCCCCGACCGTCGAGCCCGTTCTCCTGCATCGGGATCACGGCGAAGTACACCTGCTCCCGGTACTCGCCGTCGGTGACTCGGTACTCGAACGTGACCAACCCCTTCCGGGTCGGGAGCGAGAGGTTGAGGCCGACGACGTCTCTCCCCACCGATCGCATCCCGAGGGCGTCGCCGTCGTGGGGGAACTGGCGGTCCTCGTCCTGGATTCCTCCCGTGGCGAAGAGCGTCCACCGCTTGTACGCCGGATCGTCGCGAGCACCGTCGTAGAGCAGCTGCGGCTCGCGGTCGGGCGCTGCCACGGCGCTCTCGGTGGGACCGGGCGCCGACACGACGCCCTCTGTGGAGGCGGGTTCCGGGGCGCTCTCCGTGGAGACCGGCGCCTGCGCGGTGCTCGCTGCGCGGCCCGCGACCACGGCCAGGACGACGCCGACGACGGCCACCGGGAGCGCCAGGACGTTCGCGAGCTCGGCGCCGCGCGTGCCGTGGGTGGCGAGCCAGACGGTGAGCCCGGCGAGCGTGAGGACGAGCCCGGACCACGCCGTGACCCGCCACCACGACCGCGCGGAGCGCAAGGCGCGCCCGGAGTCGTGGCCCGGCCGCCAGCGCGCGCGGGTCATCGCGACGGCCACCACCGGTCGCGTCCCATGGTCGAGATCGTGCCCCGGCGTGCAGCGCAGCGCGAGCCTCCGCCGACCACCGGTCGCCCCGGTCCCGGTCGACGGGGGAAGCTGACGCCGGGTCGTGCGGCCGGCCCGGGAGCGGAGGGCGGGCATGACCAGCAGCGGGGCCAGCAGCGGGGCCGGCAGTACGGCGGGCGACGCGCGGCTCGGGCGGCGGGTGATCGCCCTGTTCCGGCCCTACCGCGGCCGCCTGGCGCTCATCGGGGTGGCGATCCTCGTGACGGCGGGCCTCGGGATCGTCAACCCGTTCCTCACGCAGGCCGTGTTCGACGACGCCCTGTTCGCCCCGGGCGGGGCCGACCTCGGGCTGCTCGGCGTGCTGGTCGCCGCCATGGTCGTCATCGCGCTCGTCTCCGGGCTGATCGGCGTCGGGCAGACGTACCTGACGACGGTCGTCGGGAACCGCGTCATGCAGGACCTGCGCGACCGCCTGTTCGCCCACCTCCAGCGCATGCACCTCGGCTTCTTCACCTCGACGAAGACCGGGGTGATCCAGTCGCGCCTCGACAACGACGTCTCCGGCGTGCAGTCCGTCGTCACCGAGACCGCGTCGTCGATCCTCGGCAACGTCGTGACGGTGGTGGCGTCGGTGGTCGCGATGCTCGCGCTGTCGTGGCAGCTGTCGATCGTGGCGTTCGTGCTGATGCCGGTGTTCGTGCTCCTGCAGATCCGGGTCGGGCGGGTGCGCCGGCGGGTCGCGGCGAGCACGCAGGCGTCGCTGTCGGACATGTCGGCGATCACGCAGGAGTCGCTGTCGGTGTCGGGCGTGCTGCTGGCCAAGGTGTTCGGGCGCCAGGAGCACGAGGTCGACCGGTACCGCGCCGAGAACGCGCGCCAGACCGACCTGCAGGTGCGCCAGACCATGACCGGACAGTCGTTCTTCGCCGTCGTCCAGGCGTTCTTCGCGATCACGCCGGCCGCGGTGTACCTGGTCGCGGGCTACGTCGGCACCGGCACCGGCGGGGCGCTGCTCTCGGCGGGCACGCTCGTCGCGTTCACGACGCTGCAGAGCCGGCTGCTCTTCCCCGCGGTGCAGCTGCTGCGCGTCTCGCTCGACGTGCAGACGTCGCTGGCCCTGTTCGGGCGCATCTTCGCCTACCTCGACCTGGTCCCCGCGATCACCGACCCGCCCGGCGCGCGGACCGTCACGAAGGAGCAGGCGCGCGGCGCGGTCGAGCTGCGCGACGTCTGGTTCCGGTACCCGCCGTCGGAGGAGGACGAGGCGCCGGACGGGACGGCGGCCGAGCGCGCGCCCGTCTGGGCGCTGCAGGACCTGTCGCTGCGCATCGAGCCCGGGCAGCTGGCCGCCGTCGTCGGGCCGAGCGGGGCCGGGAAGACGAGCCTGTCGTACCTCGTGCCGCGGCTCTACGACGTCGACCGCGGATCGGTGCGCCTCGACGACATCGACGTGCGCGAGCTGACCCTGCCGTCGCTCGCCGCGATCATCGGCATGGTCACCCAGGATACCTACCTGTTCCACGCCACCATCGCGGAGAACCTGCGCTACGCGGCGCCCGACGCCACCGACGCCCAGCTCGAGGCCGCCGCGCGGGCGGCCAACATCCACGACCGCATCACCACCTTCGAGGCGGGCTACGACACCGTCGTGGGCGAGCGCGGCTACCGGCTCTCCGGCGGCGAGAAGCAGCGCCTGGCCATCGCGCGCGTGATCCTCGCCGATCCCCGGGTGCTGATCCTCGACGAGGCGACCTCGGCCCTCGACACCGTCAGCGAGCGCCTGGTGCAGCACGCCCTGGAGTCGGTGATGTCGGGGCGCACGACGATCGCGATCGCGCACCGGCTGTCCACCGTGCTCGCCGCCGACGTCATCTTCGCCCTCGATGGCGGACGCCTCGTCGAGCACGGCACCCACGCCGAGCTGCTGGCCCGCGGCGGGCTGTACGCGAAGCTCTACGCCGAGCAGTTCGGCGGGGGTGCGGTCGAGGCGCGCTGCGCCGACGGCGTCCGCTTCCGCGACGGCGAGGTCATCCGTCAGGAGCGCCCGTCGGAGGTCGCCTGAGCGTGCAGGTCCTGCGTGCCGATGACGCGCAGCAGGTCGAGCTTCTCCCGCGCGTCGGTGCCCTCGGTGGGGAAGAGCACGAGCAGCGCCAGGTCCGACTCCGGGGTCAGCAGCACCTCGCAGGTGACGTCGACCAGGCCCACCTCGGGGTGGTCGAACCGCTTGCGGTCGGCGCGGCGCCCGGCGACCTCGTGGCGCTCCCACAGCGCCGCGAACTCGGCGCTGGCCGCGCACAGGTCGCCGACCAGCTCCCGCACGTCGGCGTCGCCGCCCCGCCGCGCGGCCACCGCGCGCAGGTCCCGCACGTGCGCCGCCGAGTGCCGCGCCCGGTCCGCAGGCGGGCAGAGCGCCCGCAGCGCCGGGTCGGTGAACCACCGCCACGCCCCGTTGTTGGCCCGCCCCGGGTGCGGGTCGAGGGGTCCGGCGAGCGCGTCGGCGAGCGCGTTCTGCCACAGGACCTCGGTGAGGTCGGTCAGCACGAGCACGGGCACCGCGGGCAGGTGGTCGACGAGGCGCAGCAGCCCGGGCGGGACGTGGCGCCCGGCCCGCCGCGGCGGCGGGGTGAGGCCGGCGAGGTGGAACAGGTGGTCGCGCTCGTCGATCGCGCACCGCAGCGCCCGCGCGACGGCGTCCACGACGGCGGCCGACGGGTGCGGGCCGCGCGCCTGCTCGAGGCGCGTGTAGTAGTCCGTCGACACCCCGGCCAGCGCCGCCACCTCCTCCCGGCGCAGTCCCGGTGTCCGCCGCCGTGCCCCGGGCGGCAGGCCCACGTCGGCGGGACGCAGCAGCTCACGGCGCCGGCGGAGGAAGTCGGCGAGCCCGGCGCGGTCGATCACGCGTCCAGCATCCGCGCGCCGGGCCCGCCCAGCCAGGGTCGGCCGCTCCCCGGATGAGCCGACCCTGCCCGCCGCTCCGGGGACGGCGCACGGTGGGGCCATGACCACCCCCGAGATCCGCCGCCTGGGTCGCACCGGCCCCCTCGTCACCTCGCCCGGCCTCGGCGCCATGGGCCTGTCGGGCGCGTACGGCGTCGTCGACGACGACGAGGGCGTCCGCGTGATCCACGCCTACCTCGACGGCGGCGGCACGCTGATCGACACCGGCGACTTCTACGGCTCCGGCCACAACGAGGCGCTGATCGGGCGCGCCCTGCGCGGTCGCGACCGCGACGACGTCGTGCTGTCGGTGAAGTTCGGCGCCCTGCGCGGCCCCGACGGCGCGCTCCAGGGCGTCGACGCCCGGCCGGCGGCGCTGCGGAACTTCCTCACCTACTCGCTGCAGCGCCTCGGCGTCGACCACGTCGACGTCTACCGGCCCGCCCGCCTCGACCGCGCCGTGCCGATCGAGGACACCGTCGGCGCGATCGCCGAGCTCGTCGAGCAGGGCTACGTGCGCCACGTCGGGCTCTCCGAGGTCGGCGCGGCGACGATCCGCCGCGCCGCCGCCGTCGCCCCGATCAGCGACCTGCAGATCGAGTACTCCCTGCTCCAGCGCGATATCGAGGACGAGATCCTGCCGACCTGCCGCGAGCTCGGCGTCGGCGTCACCGCCTACGGCGTGCTCTCCCGCGGCCTCATCGGTGGCAGCGGTGGCCTCGACGGCGGGCGGCGGGTGATGCCGCGCTTCGCCGACGGCAACCGGGAGCACAACGCGGCCCTGGTCGCGCAGCTCGCCGACGTCGCCGTCCGCCGCGGCGTCACGGTGGCGCAGCTGGCGCTCGCCTGGGTGTCGGCGGCCGGCGACGACGTCGTGCCGGTGCTCGGCGCCCGCCGCGTCGAGCAGGTGACCTCGATGCTCGCGCCGGTGCGGCTGACCCCCGACGAGGCCGCCGAGCTCGCGGCGCTGGTCCCGCGCGGCGCCGTCGCGGGCGACCGCTACCCGGCCGTGGCGATGGCCGACCTCGACAGCGAACGGACGGACGGGACGCCGGTGACCACCGGCGCACCGCGGATGCAGTAGTCCGCTACGGCAGACCGCGGGACGTACCGCCCGGCACGCTGTCCCGCGCGCCGCGGGTGCGGTGCAGGGGGGAGAGGCGGTCGTGACCGGACGGATCGAGGACCTGCTGGTCCTGCTCGCCACGGACGAGGCGACGACGCGGGCGTTCGAGGACGACCCCGACGCGCTCATCGCCCGCTTCCGGCTCGACGCCGAGGACGCCGCGCGGCTGAGGTCGCTGCAGATCGACCGCAGCCCCGGCGCGGCCCGGCGCCTGGAGGAGCGGCTCTCGCGGTCGGGGACCGGGTTCGCCGCGGCACTGCACGACGCGGTGCAGGCGAACGAGGCAGCCGACTCCGGCGAGGCGGGGGACGAGGGCAGCTC
>NZ_BAABHO010000003.1:0-114760 GCF_039542135.1 Actinomycetospora chlora | reverse complement strand
CTCCGGTGACTCCGGTGACTCCGGTGACTCCGGTGACTCCGGTGACTCCGGTGACTCCGGTGACTCGGAGGACGCCGGCGACGAGCCCGAGAGCACGTCCACCGACGACGCGTCGGCCGAGGAGGACACGGCCGGGGAGGACACGGCCGGGGACGGCACGGCCGGGGAGGACACGGCCGACGACGCCGACGGCTCCGATCCGGACACCAGCCGGCCGGAGGCTCCGGCCGCGACCGGCGCCGACGACGCGCCGGCCTCCACGGGCGCGACGAGCGACACCGACCCGACGCACCCACCCACCGCGGAAGACCCCGACCAGGCCGCCGCGCACCCGGCGCCGAGCGCCGTGACCCCGCCGGACGTGCGGGACGGCGACGGACCCCCGCCCGACGCGTGGCGGGCCCAGGCCGGCCCGGCGACCGCCGTGCCGGGGCCGCGCGTGAGCGCCGAGGACGCCGACGCCGACGCGGTACACGGCGGGGTCGCCGCACGGGACGTGCCGCACCACGCCGCCCCGTGGGAGACGCACCTGCGGGACTCGCTCGCCGCCGCGCTCCACGGCGACCCCGCGCGGCACGGCCACCGGCCCGACGTCGTCGACGTCATCGCCCACCTGATCGTCCGGGTCGCCCGCGCCGACCACGGCGAGCTCGACCGGTTCCCGGGACTCCAGGACGCCGCACGCCACCTGCTGCACGTCGTCGGGCTCGACCCCGGCGCGTCCCCGGGCGCGCCCACCGCGCCGGTGGCGACGCCCGGGACCCCACCGGGCGGGACGGGCCCCGACCCCGACGCCGGTCCCGGCCCGATCGACACGTCCCCGGCCGACACGCCCCCGGCCGACACGCACCCGGTCGACACACCCCCGGCCACCGGCGCCGGGAACACGGACGTCGGGAGCGCCGACACCGACACCGACCCGGACCCCGATGCCGGTCCGGTGATCCCGGTCCCGCGCGCCGAGGTCCCGGCGACCGGCCCGGCAGGCACCTACCACGGCGGCGTCGTCGTGCAGCAGGTCCTGCCCGGTGGCGAGGGCCGCCTGCGGGTGACGTACGCCGACGGCTCCCAGCGCGACGTCACGCGCACCGTCGTCGACGGCACCACCACCGACACCTACTCCCGGGCCGACGGTGTCGTCGTCACCGAGACCTACGGCGCCGACGGCGGCTGGACCGCGACCGGTCCGGACGGCGCGACCACCACCGCGGTCCGCGCGGGCGACGTCCTCACCGAGGAGGTCCGG
This sequence comes from Actinomycetospora chlora, assembly GCF_039542135.1. Lineage (NCBI taxonomy): Bacteria > Bacillati > Actinomycetota > Actinomycetes > Pseudonocardiales > Pseudonocardiaceae > Actinomycetospora > Actinomycetospora chlora. Next base: position 113,514 of record NZ_BAABHO010000003.1, on the reverse strand, counting down.
GCGGCCGACGGGACGGTCACGACGACCACCGCGCGGCTCGCGCACCCCTCCTACGGGATCACGATCCGCCCGGGCGAACAGCAGTTCACGACCACGACCGTCGGGCTCGGCGGGGCGGTCGCCCAGACCCGGGTGCTCGGTACCGCCGACGGCGAGGCCGTGGCGATCACGACCTCAGGGACGTCGACGGCGACCGCGCGGGTGGGGGTCGACGACCACGCCAACCTCGACGGCAGCGTCACCCGCACCTTCACGTTCGCCGACGGCCGCACCGAGGCCTTCACGGTCAACGCCGCCGGCGAGGTCCTCCACCACGAGTCCCACCCGCCGCCGACGCCGGCGCCGGCCGGTGCCACCACCGCACACCGCGGTGTGGTCCTCGAGATCGACGCCGGCGGGACGACGCCCCACACGGTGGAGCAGCACCTCGCCGACGGCACCGTGCGGCAGGTGACCCGGTCGACCGACATCGACTCCATCCGGACCGACAGCTGGACCGAACCCGACGGGTCGACGGTGGTGGAGAGGTCGGTGCCCGGCGGGCCGGGCGCCACGACGACGACCACCGCCCTCGACGGCACGACCACCGTCCTCGTCCGGGACGGGTGGCAGGCCGAGCTCACGACGACGGGCCCCGACGGCGTCACCACGGTGACGACCGCGACGAGCTTCTCGCCGTCGGCGGAGGTCCTGCGGACCACCGTCGGGGACGTGGAGACCTCCGTCGTCCTCGACGCCGACGGCGACGGCGCGACCGCCACGATCCGCGACGGCGGGACGACACAGACGGTGCGGGTCGCGATCGAGGCCGTCGCGAATCCCGACGGCAGCGTCACCCACGTCCTGCGCTTCCCGGACGGCCGCACCGAGCTCGTCACCACCGGGCCCGACGGCGCGCCGGTCGCCCTCGAGACCCGGGCGGACGCGGGCGGACCGGCCACCCCGACCGGCGACCCCGGTGCCGCGGTCAACGGCTCGTACCACGGCGGGACGGTGCGCGAGGACGTCACGACCGACCCGGCCACCGGCGCCGAGCACATCACCCGCACGTACGCCGACGGCACGGTCGTCGAGCTCGACCGTCCCGCACCCGGCGAGGACGCCGTCGCCACCCTCCCCGACGGCACCCGCGTCGCCGAGCAGGGCGGCGGCGGGTGGGGGACGACCACCAGCGAGGCCCCGGACGGCACGCTCACCCGGCGCTGGTGGGACGACCTGGCCTACACCGCACTCACCGAGCACCCGGACGGTGCGTCCTCGGAGACGCAGTGGACGTACGGCGCCGCGGGCGTGCAGTTCCGCACCACCGAGACCGGGACCGACGGCACCGAGACCGTCACCGGCGTCCGGATGCTCGCCGACGGCGGTGCGCTCGCCACCGTCACCGGGCCCGACGGCACCACCACCGCCCGCCTCGACGTCGACGAGATCGAGAACGTCGACGGGACGGTCACGCGCGTCTTCACGGCGCCCGACGGCCGCACCGACGCGTTCACCCTGGACGCGAACGGCGTCGTCGTCCACCACGAAGGCCACCCCGGCCACGGCGGGTCGACCGGCCTCGCGACCGAGCGGGTGATCGGCACCGACCCCGGGACCGGTCGCGTGACCGTCGAGGTCGTCCACGCCGACGGGACCGTGCAGGAGGTCCAGCGCTTCGCCACCGGGGACGACGTGTACGAGTCGTGGGTCGAGGACGACGGCACGCGCGTCACGCAGCACGCCGAGGGGACGGCCGGCGCCAGCACCGAGGTCGGCCCGGACGGGTCGAGCACCGTGCGCCGCTGGGACGCCGACACGGGCTTCGCCGAGGACCGCACCGAGCTCGACGGCAGCGCGACCCGTTTCCGGACCGACCTGTACGGCCGGGTCCCGAACCCCGGCGGCGAGCTCTTCTCGACGGTCCAGATCGGCCTGACCGGCCAGACGCTGAGCACCAGCGTCGTCACCACCGCCGACGGCGGGGCCGCGGCCGTCGCCACCCGCAGCGACGGGGTCTCGGTCACCACCCGTCTCGACGTGCGCACGGTCGCGCACCCCGACGGGTCGACCACCCGCGTCTACACCTTCCCCGACGGCCGCACCGAGTCGGTGACGGTCGACGGGCGCACCGGCCTGGTGATCGACCACGAGGGGGTGCCGGCGGGCGGCCCGGTGCCGCCGGCCGCCGACTCCGAGGCCACCCCGCCGACGGTCGAGGTCTCGACGACGCCCGACGGCGACCGCTACGAGGTCCGCACCCACGCCGACGGGTCGGTCGAACGGATCACGACCAGCACCGTCGGGAACTGGGTCTCGGAGGTCACCGACGCCCACGGGCAGACGCTGCGCACGGACGTCACGGCGGGCTCGATCAGCAAGACCGTGACGCTCGCCGACGGCAGCTCGACGGAGGTCACGCGCTGGCCCGGGTCACTGGTCGTGCGGGTGACCGACGTCGACGGCACGGAGGCGACCACCTCGACGTCCGAGGACGGCCGCGTCGAGTCGAGCGTGTACAACCCGGTCACCGAGCAGACCATCCTGCGGATCCATCTGCCGGACGGCACCGAGACGCAGTCGATCCGGGGCGAGGGCGGCGCGTCGCACTCGGTCTCGGTAGCCCCTGACGGCACCCGGACCGAGATCATCACGACCCCCGGGGGCGACCGCTCCGAGCAGACCGACCGCCCCGACGGGACGATCCACATCGAGGGGCAGCGGGACGGGCGGGACTTCGTCGGCGAGGCACGTCCCGACGGCTACGCCACCCAGACCGAGATCGACGGGTCGCGGACGACGACGGTCACCAAGTGGCCGGACGGCACCATCGAGCAGCGCACCGACGACGGCGCCGGCACGGTCGAGAAGCTCACCACGCGGACCGACCACACCTGGACGAAGAGCACCCAGCTCCCCGACGGCGGCACCCGCGAGCAGAACCTGACGGCCGACGGCCGCATCACGGTGCTGGAGAAGGGCCCCGGCGGATGGCCGTCCACCTGGACCGACATGCACCAGGACGGCTGGCGCTTCCAGGCCCGCGACGACGCGGACGGGTCGCACTTCGAGCGCGTCACCGAGCCCGACGGCACGTTCTGGACGAAGTCCGAGGATCGGTCCGCGACGTCCACCGACCCGAGCGCGACGATCGAGAGCTGGGGCGACACCGACGGCTCGCTCCGCACCCGCATCACGCAGCCGAACGGCTCGTGGTCGGAGGTCCACCAGTACACCAACGGCGACCGGGTGATCACGCAGTGGACCGACCCCGGCACCCGGAACTTCGGGCGCGGGCAGGTCGCGGGCGGCGACGCGCCCGTGCCCCTGGAGCGGTTCTGGCGCCTCGAGACCGCGAGCGGCTACACCCGCACCGAGCTGACCTACCAGGACGGGTCACGGGTCGAGATCACCGATCCCGCCGGCACGACCGCGGGCACCCCGGCCGCGACCGTCATCGGCGAGCAGAACCTGCTGTTCGTCAAGAAGTTCGACCCCCAGGGCGCGCTGACCCTCGACACCGTCGTCCTCCGCCCGCCGGACACCCAGGCGGCGCCTCCCGGCATCCCGACGCTGCCGCCCCGCCTCGGCGACCAGAGCCTCGCGGCGCAGGGCGCCTTCCGGGCCGCCTTCGCCCTCGAGGGCTCGATCACCGAGCGCTTCGAGACCGGGCTGTTCAGTGGCGAGTTCACCGCGGAGGGCCGGATCGGCGGTTCGATCGCCGGACAGGGGTCGGTCGAGATCGGCGACACCGGCATCGACGCGCAGGGGTCCGTGGAGGTCTTCCTCGGTGCGGAGGGCCGGCTCGGCGGCACCCTGGGCACCCCGCTCGGCGAGATCGGGGGCGAGGCCGACGCCGAGGCCATGATCTACGCGGCGGCGGCCGCCACCGCACACATCGGCCTGGACGGCGTCCAGGCCTCGGTGTCCGCGGAGGCGATGGTCGCCGCCCGGGTCGGCGCCTCCGGCGGTGGGGACCTGGGCTTCGTCCGCGGCGAGTACGGGGCCGAGGTCGGCGTCGGGCTGGGGGCCGAGCTCGAGGCCGACGCCGAGATCTCCGGTGACCGGATCGGCTTCAGCTTCGACGCCAGCATCGGGCTCGGCATCGAGCTCGGCATCGAGCTGGACCTGTCCTTCAGCCCGAGCTCGTTCGTCGAGGGCATCGGGGACGTGATCACCGACCCGATCGGGGCCGCCGAGGACGTGGGCGAGTTCTTCGGCGACACGGCCGAGTGGTTCGCCGGGGGCGTCGTGGACATCGGCGGGGCCATCGGTGACGGCGCCGAGGCGCTCGGCTCCGGGATGGAGGACCTCGCCGACGTCGTCGACGACCTGGCCGGCGACATCGAGGACGCCGTGGGCGGCACCGCCGAGGACATCGCCGAGGCGGCCGCGGACGCCGGGCGGGCGGCCGCCTCCGTCGTCGAGGACGTCGCCGGCGTCCTCGGGGACGCGGCCGGGGCGGTCGGCGACGTGGTCGACGACCTCGTGGACTTCGCCGGGGACGCCGTCGACGCGCTGGGAGACGTGCTGGACGACCTGTTCTGACGACCTGTTCACGGGCGGCCAGTGGGCGATGATGCCCCCGTGACCGCGGGATCGTCGTCCTTCCGGGACCTGCCGCCGGCGCCGTGCCTCGCCGGGATCGCGTCGTCGGTGTGGATCCAGGAGGTCGGGGACGCCCCGCTCGCCCAGCGCCACGTGCCGCACGGCGGGGCCGAGGTGCGCTGCGTCCTCGGGGAGGCACCCCGCCTGCTCGGCCCGCTGACCGTCGCGACCCACTGCGACATCCCGGCCGGCGGCACGGTCGTCGGGGTGCGGCTGCGTCCGGGTGTGCTCGGGGGCCTCGTGGGGCTGCCGGCCGACGAGCTCGCCGACGAGGACGTGCCCGGTGTCGAGCTCTGGCGCGACCTCGCCCGCTGGACCGACGAGCTCGGGGGCGCGCCGTCGGCGCGGGCCGCGCTGGAGCTGCTGCAGGGCTTCGTCGCCCGCGCCGTCGGCGAGCCCGATCACCTCGTCGACGAGGCCGTGCGCCACCTCGTGCCCGGGCGCGGCGGCACGGCCGTGCTGCCGGGCCTGGTGCCGCTGTCGCAGCGCCAGCTCCGCCGGCGGTGCCGGGCCGCCGCCGGGGTCGGCCCCAAGGAGCTCCAGCGCCTCCTCCGGTTCCGCGTGTTCACCGCCCGCGTCCAGGCGGCGGTCGACGACGGCGCGCCCGGCGACCTGGCCGCGTGGGCCGTCGAGGCGGGCTTCCACGACCAGGCCCACCTGACCCGGGAGTGCCGCCGGCTCGCGGCGGTGACGCCGGCGGAGTTCCTCGCGCAGTACCGGGCGGCGTGCGGCGGCGCCGACGACCACGACCACGCCGCGGCCTACCGCCCGCTGCTGCGTGGCCGTTCCGTACAAGAGCGGCGGCCCCGCCCGGCCTAGCGTCGCCGACCATGATCCTCGTGACCGGCGGCCTCGGCTCCATCGGGGCGCACACCGCGCGGGCGCTGCTCGACCTCGGCGAGCCGGTGGTGCTCACCGCGCACCGCTCCACCCGGCTGCCGGAGTTCCTCGCCGGGGAGCCGACGGACCGCCTCGCCGTGGAGCCGCTCGACACCACCGACCGCCAGGCCTTCCTCGCCCTCGCCGAGCGCTACCGGATCACCGGCGTCGTCCACCTCGCCGCGGCCCCGCACGACGCGCCCGATCCCGTGGCCTACCTGCAGGCGGAGGCCACGGGGCTGCTGAACGCCCTCGCGGCGGCCTCGGCCCGGGGCGTCCGGCGGTTCGCCGTCGCCAGCTCGATCGCGGTCTACCTCGGCGTCGACGACCCGCCGTGGCGCGAGGAGTCCCCGCTGCCGACGGTGGCGGCCCACCAGATCCCGGTGGCCAAGAAGACCGCCGAGCTGTGGAGCTCGCTCGTGGGCGCGCACGCCGGGTTCGACGTGGTCCACCTGCGGATCGGCACGATCTGGGGGCCGCTCGGGCTACCGGACTCGCCGTTCTTCGCGCTCCCGCGCCTGCTCAGCGCGGCCGTGCGCGGCGAGGCGCCCGACCTGACCCCGCCCCGGCCGCCCGCCCACGCCGGGGACGCGACCGACCTCTGCTACGTCAAGGACTGCGGTCGGGCCATCGCCCTGCTGATGGTCGCCGACCGTCTCGGGCACGCCACCTACAACGTCTCGAGCGGGCGGCTGGTGCCCTACGCCGAGGTCGTCGCGGCGATCAACGCGGCCGTCCCCGGCGCGAATCTGGTCCTGCCGGCCGGGCACAGCAGCGGCCGCCCGCCCGAGGGACACCTCGACATCGCCCGGCTGCAGCACGACACCGGCTTCGTGCCGGAGTACGACGTCGACCGCGCAGTCGCCGACTACGTCGGCTGGCTGCGCACCCACGAGGCGTGAGGAGCGGGGATGGCACGGGTCGTGATGCAGGCCGTGGTGTCGGTGGACGGGTTCATCGCCCGGCCCGACGACAGCGTCGGGCCACTGTTCGACTGGTACTTCAACGGCGACACCGCGCTCGTCGCGGAGCCCAGCGGGTGGACCTTCCGGGTCTCGGCGGCGTCGCACGCCCACCTGCGGCCCTTCTGGGACGCCATCGACGTCACGGTGATCGGGCGGCACCTGTTCGACACGACCGACGGCTGGGACGGCAAGCCCGCGGCCGGCGACCAGCTGGTGGTCGTCACCCACCGGCCCCTGCCCGAGGACTGGCTCGCCGCCCATCCCGACGCGCCGTTCCACACCGCCGGCTCGGTGGCCGAGGGCATCGCGCGGGCGAAGGAGCTCGCGGGGGAGGACGGGTTCGTCTGCGTCACGGCGGGCGACGTCGGCGGGCAGGCGTTCTCGGCCGGACTCGTCGACGAGGTCGAGATGGACGTCGCGCCGGTGGTCCTGGGGGAGGGCGTCCGCTTCTTCGGCGACCACACCGGCACCGTCGAGCTCGACGACCCCGACCGCGTCGTGCGGGGCGACCGCGTCCTGCACCTGCACTTCACCGTGCGCCGCTGACCCCACAGGGCGTCTGTACCGACCGCTGATCGGACGAATCTGCTGCCCCGACCCCGCATCCGGTGACGGGCAACGGTTTCCGTCGCGAGCGATCTCACCAACCATCGAGGAGGGAGTCGGGGCCCAGGAAACCGCCACCGGACGACGGGACGTCCATGACACGCCACCGCGCGCCGACCGCGGCGGCCGCGTTCGACGCGGCCCCCGCGACGGGAGCGCCGCGGCACCGCAGGCCCTCGCCCGGTGCGCGGCACCTGACGGCGATCGTGCTCGCGGGCGCCGTCGCCGGGGGAGCGGTGACCACCGGGGTCGCGCTGTCCGCGGGCGACGGTCGTCCCGCACGGCCGGAGGCCGACGACCGGGTTCCCGCGCCCGACGTGGCACCCGAGGCGGCCCCCGAGGCAGCACCGCCCGGCGCGGCCGCGCCGGAGGTGGAGGCGCCGCAGACGCCGTCCCCGGTCGCGGCCACGCCGGTCCCCGAGGCGGCGCCGGACCGGCCCGTGTGGCGGGCGGACGGGCCGGACGCCTTCCGCGCCACCCCGTGGAACACCGTCGGGACCACCCCGCCACGCACCGACGGCGACGTCACGCGGTTCGCCGTCACCGGCCCCCATCAGCGCAGCGAGCTCGAGCCCGCCGCGCCGGAGATGCGCGAGGGCGACGAGTACTGGTTCGCGTTCTCGGTCCGGCTCGACGACCGCTTCCCGGCCGGTGGGTCGAGCCGGCAGGTCATCACGCAGTGGAAGAACGACAGCCCGGGTACCGCGCCGTTGGACCTCCGCGTCCGCGACGGGCACCTGGTGCTGCACGGGGGCTACGGCCACCCGTCGGGGCCGCGCACGTTCGACCGCGTGCTCGGCCCGGCACCCGTGGAGGAGTGGTCGGACGTGGTGGTCCGCATCCGGTTCTCGGCCGACCCGGACCGCGGCGACGTCAGCGTCTGGCAGGACGGGGACCAGGAGCTGCACTCCTTCCACCCGCCCGGCGGGACGCTCTACCCGGGCCAGACGAGCTACCTCAAGACCGGCCTCTCCCGCGACCCCATGATCACCCGGCCGGCCGCGGTCGACTTCCGGGGCTGGGTCGTCGGACCGACGCGGGCGTCGGTGGCCTGAGGGCCCCTACCCTCGGGTCGTGGACACCGACCTGCGCGCCGCCGTCGAGGCCGTCCTGCCCGACGCGCGGACCGACCTCGAGGCGCTCGTGCGCATCCCGAGCATCTGGGCCGACCCGGCGCACGCCGAGGACACCCGGCGCAGCGCCGACGCCGTGGCCACCCTCGCCCGGGCGGCCGGTGCCGCGACCGTCGACGTCCTGGCCGCGGCGGGCGGTGCGCCCGCGGTCGTCGCGCACTGGCCGGCCCCCGACAGCGCGCCGACCGTCATGCTCTACGCCCACCACGACGTCCAGCCCACCGGCGGCGACGAGCTGTGGACCTCGGCGCCGTTCGAGCCCACCGAGCGCGACGGCCGGCTCTACGGGCGCGGGGCGGCCGACGACAAGGCCGGCGTCATGACCCACCTCGCCGCGCTGCGCGCGTACGGCGGGCGCCCGCCGGTGGGCGTCGTGCTGTTCGTCGAGGGCGAGGAGGAGTCCGGGTCGCCGACGCTGTCCGCGCTGCTCGCCGAGCACCGCGACGCCCTCGCCGCCGACGTCATCGTCATCGCCGACGCCGCCAACCCGGCCGTCGACGTCCCGGCGCTCACCACGAGCCTGCGCGGCCTGGCCAACATCGTCGTCGACGTCTCCACCTCCGAGCGCGCCGTGCACTCCGGCATGTTCGGCGGGCCGGCCGGCGACGCGCTCACCGCGCTCTGCCGCCTGCTCGCGACGCTGCACGACGACAAGGGCGAGGTCGCCGTCGCCGGGCTCACCGTCGGGTCGTCCGACGCCCCCGACACCGAGGAAGCGACCTTCCGCGGCGACGCCGGCCTCCTCGACGGCGTCGAGCTGCTCGGCACCGGCACCATCTCGGAGCGCCTGTCGCACAAGCCCGCGATCGCCGTGCTCGGCATCGACGCGCCCGCGGTCGACGGTTCGGCCAACGTCCTGCTGCCCCGCGCCCGCGCGATGGTCAGCGTGCGGCTCGCCCCCGGCGACGAGACCGGCCGCGCCGTCGGCGCCGTCACCGAGCACCTGCGGCGCCACGTCCCGTGGGGCGCCCACCTCGACGTGACGCCCCGCGCGACCGGCGAGCCGTTCGCCCTCGAGGCCACCGGCGAGGTCTACGACCTCGCCCGCGACGCCCTCGCCACGGCGTTCGGGAACGACGCCGTCGAGATGGGCATGGGCGGCACCATCCCGTTCATCGCCGAGTTCGCCCGCACCTTCCCGGGCGCGACGGTGATGGTCACCGGCGTCGGCGACCCGGCGAGCCGCTGGCACGGCGTCGACGAGAGCCTCGACCTCGGGATGTTCGGTCGCTGCGTCCTCGCCGAGGCGCTGCTGCTGCGGTCCCTCGCGCAGCGCTGAGGCGTCACGGCAGGTCGAGCCGGCGCAGCCGCTGCGGGTCGGCGATGACGTCGATGGCGACGATCCGGTCGCCGCGCACGGTCATCGTCACCAGCGTGAGGACCTGGCCACCCGCGACGGTCAGGTAGCCGGGCGCCCCGTTGACGACGACCGGCCGGGCGTGGGGCGCGAGCGCGTTGAACCGCCGGGCCTGCCGGGCGACGGCCGGTGCGCCCGTCACCCGGCGCGACGGCCCCAGCGGCCCGTCGCCGGCGTCCGCGCGCAGCACGACGTCCGCGTCGAGCACGGCCAGCAGGCGGGTCAGGTCGCCGTCGCGCGCGGCGGCCAGGAAGGCCTCCGCGACCTCCCGGCGGCGCGCGGCGTCGGTGCCGGTGTCGGTGGCGCCGTCGGCCGACGGGGTGCTCCCGCGGACGCGGTGCCGCGCCCGGCTGGCCAGCTGCTTGGCCGCCGCGGGGGAGCGGCCGAGCATCGGCCCGATCTCGGCGAACGGGACGCCGAACAGGTCGTGCAGCACGAACGCGAGGCGCTCGGCGGGCGAGAGCGCGTCGAGCACCACCAGCAAGGCGAACGAGACCGAGTCGGCGAGCACGGCCCGCTCCTCGGGGTCGTCGTCGGCGGCCGTCACGACGGGGTCGGGCAGGTGGACCGCCCACGGCTCCTCCCGCCGGGCGGCGCGGGCCCGCAGCATGTCCAGGCAGATGCGCGAGACGACGGTGGTGAGCCAGCCGCCGAGGTTCTCGACGCCGTCGGTGTCGTGGCGGGCGAACCGCAGCCAGGCCTCCTGCACGGCGTCGTCGGCCTCGGACAGCGACCCCAGCATCCGGTAGGCCACCGCGCCCAGGCGCCGGCGGTGCGCCTCGAAGAGGGCGTCCTGCTCGGTCCCCACCTGTCACCTCCCGGCCGTGCGGTCCGTCGAGGTGGTGACGAACCGCAGCACGCCGAGGTCTCACGCGCACGCCATCTCGAACACGGAGGACGCGACCATGGACACCACACCCCGCGCCCGGACCCTGAGGATGCAGGGCCTCGTCAACCGTGCGGGCGGTCCTGCGCACGCCCGTGCTCGCCGGGCTCGTGGGCCGCCGGCTGGCCGTGCTCGAGGTGGTCGGCCGCCGATCGGGCCGGCGCTTCGAGGTCCCGGTGGCCTACACGCCCCTCGGGGAGGTCCTGCTGATCGGGACGCAGTTCGCCTGGGGCCGCAACCTGCGCACCGGTGAGCCCGTCTCGATCCGGCTCCGCGGGCGGCGGCGGGTCGCGGACGTCGAGGTCCTCACCGGCGAGGACGACGTCGTGGCGGCCTACGCGGTGATGGCCCGCGACAACCACGGGTTCGCGGGCTTCAACGGGATCGGGTTCGACGAGCGGGGGGAGCCGGTGGCCGAGGACCTCCGCCTGGCCTGGGCCGCCGGGGCCCGCGCGTTCCGGCTGACGCCGCGCTGACCCCGCTCCCACCAGCCGGGGGAGCCGCTGGGAGCGAGGTGGGAGTCGGCCCTGCCAGCGTTCCCGACGAGCGGTCGCCGTCGGGGCGACCGCCACGCCGGGAGGAGCCGACATGCCCGTCTACACCGTCACCACCCAGATGGGCCGCCTCGACGAGGAGCAGCGCGAGCGGCTGGCCAAGGGCATCACCGCGATCCACGGAGAGGAGACCGGTGCGCCGGAGCCGTTGATCCACGTCATCTTCAACGCCTACCCGCAGGGCGTGGCGTGGTCGTCCAGCCGGCCCGGCTCGCCCAACATCATCAACGCCAGCGTGCGCGCGGGCCGCTCCCCGGAGGTGCGCACCCGCATGATGCAGCGGATGAGCACGCTCTTCTGCGACGTGACCGGCCTCCCGGAGCGGGACGTGCTCGTCGCCCTGTTCGACTTCGACCCGAGCTGGGCGATGGAGGCCGGCATGGTCACCCCGCCGACGGAGCCCGCCGCCGAGGCCGCCTGGAACGCGGAGTTCCTGCGCCGCTACCCGGCCGACCAGCACTGACGTCGCCGCCGTCGGTGCGACGGGCGCGCCCCCGGCCCCCAGCGGGTAGGAACTCCCCATGGACACCCTGCACCACTGGGCCGGCGGCACCGCCCTCACGTCGACCGGCGAGCGCGTCGGCGAGGTGACCGACCCGGCGACCGGTGAGGTGACCCGCCACGTCGCGTTCGCCACCGAGGCCGACGTGGAGGCCGTCATCGGGGCCGCCCGGGACGCGTTCCCGGGGTGGCGGGACACCTCCCTGACGGCACGGACGCAGATCCTCTTCCGGTTCCGCGAGCTGCTCAACGCCCGGGCCGACGAGCTCGCGGCGATCATCACCGCCGAGCACGGCAAGGTGCTCTCCGACGCCGCCGGGGAGGTCGCGCGGGGGCAGGAGGTCGTGGAGTTCGCGTGCGGGATGCCGCACCTGCTCAAGGGCAGCGCCACCGAGAACGCCTCGACGGGCGTCGACGTGCACTCGGTGCGCCAGCCGCTGGGCGTCGTCGGGATCATCAGCCCGTTCAACTTCCCGGCCATGGTGCCGATGTGGTTCTTCCCGATCGCGATCGCCGCCGGCAACACCGTGGTGCTCAAGCCGTCGGAGAAGGTGCCGTCGGCCGCGCAGTGGCTCGCGGAGCTGTGGGCCGAGGCGGGGCTGCCCGACGGGGTCTTCAACGTCCTGCACGGCGACCGGACCGCCGTGGACGGGCTGCTGACCCACCCCGACGTCCGGAGCGTCAGCTTCGTCGGGTCGACGCCGATCGCCCGCCACGTCTACGAGACCGGCACGGCGCACGGCAAGCGGGTGCAGGCCCTGGGCGGGGCGAAGAACCACGCCGTGGTGCTGCCCGACGCCGACCTGGACCTGGCCGCCGACCAGGCCGTCAACGCCGGGTTCGGGTCGGCGGGGGAGCGGTGCATGGCGATCTCGGCGGTGGTGGCGGTCGGGTCGGCCGGGGACGCGCTGGTCGAGAGGATCGCCGAGCGGGCGCGCGGGCTGGTGACGGGCGACGGCCGCCGCGGTGCGGACATGGGCCCGCTGGTGACCCGCGCGGCGCAGGAGCGGGTGTCGTCCTACGTCGACGCCGGTGAGGCCGCGGGGGCGACGCTGGTGGTGGACGGCCGGAAGGTCACGCCCGACGCGGAGGGGTCCGGCTTCTTCGTCGGGCCGACGCTGTTCGACCACGTCACCACCGACATGTCGATCTACACCGACGAGATCTTCGGGCCGGTGCTCTCGGTGCTGCGGGTGGACAGCTACGAGCAGGCCGTGGCGCTGGTCAACGCCAACCCCTACGGCAACGGCACCGCGATCTTCACCAACGACGGCGGGGCCGCCCGGCGGTTCCAGCACGAGGTGGAGGTCGGGATGATCGGGATCAACGTGCCGGTGCCGGTGCCGATGGCCTACTACAGCTTCGGCGGGTGGAAGAGCTCGCTGTTCGGCGACACCCACGCCCACGGCACCGAGGGCGTGCACTTCTTCACCCGCGGCAAGGTCGTCACCACCCGCTGGATCGACCCCGCCCACCGCGGCGGGGCGGGCGGGATCGACCTCGGGTTCCCCCGCAACGCCTGATCCTGCGCGGAGTGCTGCCGGAGACCAGGTCGGGCTCCTAGGCTGGCGTGATGACCCCCGCCACGGCACCGGCAGCGGAACCGCTGCGGGTGGTCGTGGTCGACGACCACGAGATCGTCGTGGCCGGGCTGACGGCGATGCTCGCGCCCTTCACCGACCGGGTCCGCATCGTCGGGTCGGCCCACGGCGTCGACGAGGCGCTCGAGGTCATCGGGTCGCTGGAGCCGGACGTCGTGCTCGCCGACGTGCGCCTCGAGGGCCAGAGCGGGCTCGACCTGTGCCGGCGCCTCGGGGAGCAGTCCGCCGGGCACCGGGTGGTGCTGCTGTCGGTCTACGACGACGAGCAGTACCTGTTCCAGGCGCTGCGCGCCGGCGCCGCGGGCTATCTCCTCAAGCGCATCCGCGGCGAGGAGCTCGTCTCGCAGCTCGAGCTCGCGGCCGGTGGCACGACGGTCATCGACGCCACGATGGCCGGCCGGGTCGTCACGTCGGCCGCGCGCCTGGAGCGCGACGAGTTCTGGCCGGGCGCCCACCTGGGGCTCAGCCACCGCGAGAGCGAGGTCCTGGCGCTGATCGTGGCGGGGTGCACCAACCGCGCGATCGCGGCCCGTCTCGTCGTCGGCGACGAGACCGTGAAGACGCACGTGCGCGCGGTGCTGCGCAAGCTCGACGTCCCCGACCGCACGGCCGCGGTGGCGAAGGCGTTGCGGGAAGGGGTCTTCCAGTGACCGGATCTCGTCGCGATCGCGACCGCGTCGCGTGATCGGGAGCCTGGGGTTCGCGGACCCGGAGCGCGAGAACGCCGTCCTGCTCGCCATCATCGAGGCCTCCGCGAGCGGCCCCGACCCGGAGTCGCGCGCCGAGGCGGTCGCGCGCGTGATCACCGACGCGACCGCCACGGACGTCTGCTTCGTCCACGTCCTCGACGACTCCGAGCAGTCGCTCACGCTGCTCGGCGCGACGCCCCCGTTCGACGCCCACGTCGGGTCGGTGCACCTGCCCCTGGGGCGCGGGGTCAGCGGCTGGGTGGCGAGCCACCAGGAGCCGGTGGTGATCCTCGAGGACAAGGAGGCCGACCCGCGCTACCTGCCCATCCCGGCCCTGCGCGGTCAGGACTTCACCTCGATGGTGTCGGTCCCGATGATCAGTTCCCCGTGGGGGCTGACCGGGGTGCTGAACGTGCACACCCGCGAGCGGCACGACTTCGGCGATCGCGACGTGCGGCTCCTGCTCGCGATCGGGCGCCTGCTGGCGGGCGGGGTGCACCAGGCCCGCATGCACCGGCAGCTCGCCGCGCGCGAGCGCGCCCGCGAGCGCTTCGCCGAGCAGATCGTCGCCGCGCAGGAGGCCGAGCGCCGCCGGCTGGCCCGCGAGATCCACGACGGCATCTCCCAGGGCCTCGTCTCCCTCTCTTACCACCTCGACGCCGCGATCACCCATCTCGACCGCGGCGACCCGGGCCCGACGCGCGACGACATCGACGCCGCCGTCGCGCTCGTCGACACCACCTACGGCGAGGCCCGCGCCGTGATCGGCGCGCTCCGGCCCCCGGTGCTCGACGACCTCGGCCTCGCCGGTGCGCTCGCCGCCCTCGCACACGACACGCCCGGAGGCATCGCGACGTTCGTCGCCCTCGACGACGTCGAGGTGCCCGACCACATCGAGATCGCCCTCTACCGCATCGCCCAGGAGACACTGCAGAACGTCGTCAAGCACGCGGCCGCCGACCGGATCAGCATCCGGCTCGGCTCGGACCCCGCGGGCGTCCGGCTCGAGGTGACCGACGACGGTGTCGGGTTCAGCCCCGACGAGGCCTCGGAGCCGGTCGGGGACGACGGCGGGTTCGGCCTGGCCTCGGTACGCGAGCGCGCCGAGCTCATCGGGGGCACGCTGCGGGTCGCGACCCGGCCCGGCGAGGGCACCACGGTCACGGTCACCGCCCCGCTCCCGGCGGGCTGACGGCCGCGCCGGGAGAACAGGGTCAGTGGAACAGACCCTCGCGCAACGCCCTGGCGAGCGCGGATTCCCGGTCGTTGACCCCGAGCTTGCGGTAGATCGCCCGCACGTGGGTCTTCACGGTCTGCTCGCCGACCACCAGGCGCGCGGAGATCGCGCTGTTGGTCATCCCGGTCACGATCAGCGCGAGGACGTCGCTCTCCCGCGGGGTCAGCCCCAGGTGTCCGCCGGACCGGTGGTCCGCCGGGCCGACGCCGGTCGTCGTCTCCTCCTGTCCACGGCCCGCCGCGCGCGGATCGACGACCAGGTCGCCGGCACGGACCCGGAGCAGCGCGTCGACGAGCTCCCCGGCGGAGACCTGTTTGAGCAGGTAGCCACGCGCCCCGGCGTCGAGCACGCGGGTAACGGACGCCTCGTCGTCGTGCGCGGCGAAGACGACGACTTGCGCGGGGCCCCGGGCGACGAGGTCACGGCAGACGTCCAGCCCGTCGGCGTCCCGCAGCCGCGTCTCGACGAGCACCACGTCCGGGGCGAGGTCCATGGCGACCGCCACCCCGGTGCGTGCGTCCTCGGCCTCGCCGACCACCCGGACCTCGGGGCGGTCGGCCACCATCATCCGCAGACCGGCCCGCACCATCTCGTGACCGTCGATGATCACGACCGTCACCGGGCGGACCGCGTCGTCGCCGGGCCGGGACCCGGCGCCCCGCCGGCCGGTGGGCTCGGCGGGGCGCCGGGAGTCCGTCATCGCGCGCCGACGGTGGGCAGCTCCTCGCCGACCGGCGGGAGGTCCGCCGCCTCGCGCAGGGCCTTCGCGGCCGCCGCGGGGTCGTCAGCCGAGTAGATCGACCCGCCGACCACCGCGATCTCCGCGCCGGCCTCCTTCACCGAGGCGATCGTGCTGACGCTGACACCGCCGGCGATGGAGAACGGCACGCCGGCCTCGCGCCCGTCGACCAGCAGCGACTCGATCGAGTAGTCGGGGCGGGCCTGCTCGTCGAGCCCGGCGTGGATCTCGACGAAGTCCACGCCGAGCTGGGAGACCTCCTGGATGCGGCGCACCCGGTCGTCCACGACCGTGATCATGTCGGCGACGACCTTGCGGCCTGCCTTCTTCCCGGCCTCGACAGCCCCCTTGATCGTGTCGTCGTCGGCCGTACCCATGACCGTGACCAGGTCCGCGCCGACGGCGAACGCGAGGTCGGCCTCGAGCTCGCCCGCGTCGGCGGTCTTCAGGTCCGCGAACACGAGCCTGTTCGGGTGCGCGGACTTGATCGCGCCGATGGCGCTGACGCCCTCGGCCTTGATCAGCGGGGTGCCCAGCTCGAGGATGTCGACGTAGTCGGCCACCTTCCGTGCGAGGGCGAGCGCCTCGTCGAGCGTGGGAACGTCCAGTGCTACCTGCAGCTTCACGGCATCTCCTGATCTGTGTTCGACGTGCTCCTCGTCCGGGCGGACTCGGAAGGGGGGTCGCCGTGCGTCGACGGCGACGGGTGCTCGGCCGCGCGGGGGACGCTCACGTCGACGCGCGCGACAGCGAGCGGCGGGCGGCGTCGACGACGGCGTCCACGGTCAGCCCGAACTGCTCGTAGAGGGTCTGGTGGTCCGCGCTGGCCCCGAAGTGCTCGAGGGAGACGATCTCGCCCCGGTCACCGACGAAGCGTCGCCACGGCATCCCGATCGCGGCCTCCACGGCCACGCGCGCGGTCGTCGCGGGCGGCAGGATCCCGTCCCGGTAGGACTCGTCCTCCGCGTCGAACCACTCGACGCACGGCATGGAGACGACCCGGGTGGGCACGCCCTCGCCCTGGAGCACGTCGCGCGCCGAGAGGGCGAGCGCGACCTCGGATCCCGTGGCGATGAGCAGGAGCTCCGGCGCCCCGCCGCCGTCGGCCTCGGCGATCGTGTAGCCGCCGCGCCGGACGCCCTCGCCGGTGACGCCCTCGAGGATCGGGACGTTCTGCCGGGTCAGGGCGAGCCCGGCCGGCCCGTCCGGCCGTTCGAGGACGCGTCGGAAGGCCGCCGCGGTCTCGCGGGCGTCGGCCGGGCGGACCAGCGCCAGGCCGGGGATCGCGCGCAGGGCGGCGAGGTGCTCGACGGGCTGGTGGGTCGGTCCGTCCTCGCCGAGGCCGATGGAGTCGTGGGTCCAGACGTAGATCGTCGGCAGCTCCATCAGCGCGGCCAGCCGCACCGCGGGGCGCATGTAGTCGCTGAAGACCATGAAGGTGCCGCCGTAGGCGCGCGTGCCGCCGTGCAGCGCGATCCCGTTGAGGACGGCGCCCATGGCGTGCTCGCGGACGCCGAAGTGCAGGGTGCGCCCGTACGGCGAGGCCTGGCCCCACTTCTCCGTCGCGATGGAGCTCGGACCGAAGGAGTCGGCGCCCTCGATCGTCGTGTTGTTGCTCTCGGCGAGGTCGGCCGACCCACCCCAGAGCTCGGGGAGCACGTCGCCGACCGAGGCGAGGACGGCCGCCAGCGCCTTGCGGGTCGCGAGGGCGTCGTCGTCGGCGCTCCAGTCCGGGAGGTTCTCGGCCCAGCCGTCGGGGAGCTCGCGCCGGGACATCCGTCGCCACAGCTCGTGGCGGTCCGGGTTGGTCGCGGCCCACGCGTCGAACGAGTCCTGCCACGTGCGCCGCACGTCGCGGGCCCGCTCGCGGATCCCGCGGGTGTGCGCGAGCACGTCGTCGTCGACGGCGAAGCTGCGCTCCGGGTCGAAGCCGAGGATGGTCTTGACCTGGGCCACCTCGTCGTCGCCGAGCGCCGCGCCGTGCGCGGCGCCGGTGTTCATCTTCTCCGGGGCGGGGAAGCCGATCACGGTGCGCAGGACGATGAACGACGGCCGGTCCGTCTCCGCCGCGGCCCGCTCGAGGGCGTCGCAGATGCCGGCCACGTTCTCGCCCCCGCACACGCTCTGGACGTGCCACCCGTAGGCCTCGTACCGCTTCGCCACGTCCTCGGACAGGGCGATCGACGTGTCGTCCTCGATGGAGATGCGGTTGTCGTCGTAGATCACCACGAGGTTGCCGAGCTGCTGGCGGCCGGCGAGCGAGGACGCCTCGGCGGTGACCCCCTCCTCGATGTCCCCGTCGGAGGCGATGACGTAGATCCGGTGGTCGAACGGGCTCTCGCCGGGGGCCGCGTCGGGATCGACCAGGCCCCGCTCGCGCCGGGCCGCCATGGCCATGCCGACGGCCGCCCCGAGGCCCTGCCCGAGCGGGCCCGTCGTGATCTCGACGCCCGCCGTGTGGCCGTACTCGGGGTGTCCCGGCGTCCGGGATCCCCAGGTCCGCAGCTGCTGCAGGTCCTCGACCTCGAGCCCGTAGCCGGCCAGGAACAGCTGCAGGTAGAGGGTGAGGCTCGAGTGGCCGCACGAGAGGACGAAGCGGTCGCGGCCGGCCCAGCCCGGGTCCGCGGGGTCGTGGCGCATGACCCGCTGGAACAGGGTGTACGCGAGAGGGGCCAGCGACATCGCGGTCCCCGGGTGGCCGCTGCCGCAGCGCTGCACCGCGTCCGCCGCGAGGACCCGCACGGTGTCGACCGCCCGCCGGTCGAGGTCCGACCAGCCCTCCGGGACCGAGACCGCGAGCAGCGAGGAGACGTCGTCGGGGACGTCCGCATCGGGACGGACGGGGCTGGCTTCGACGGTGTTCACGGGCCCTCCTGGGGGCGAAAGGTCACGGTGCGGTCGGCGCCGGACGGGCCGGCCCGCGGCCCGCGAGCGTCTCGGGCTGGTTCGTCGCTTCGAGCACGGACATCCACAGGTCACCGTCGGGATCGACGCGGTTGCGGTGGCTCGTGATCAGGGGCATGGGCACGTGCACGAACCGGCGCCGCCAGCGGACGACGACCGTCTCGGTCCGGCCGGCCATCGCGGCGTGGACCGCGGCGTGGGCGAGCCGGAGGCAGTAGACGCTGTCGTAGGCGTTGGCGGTGACGCTCCGGATGGAGTAGCTCGGGTCGATGTAGCGCAGCGTCGGCTGCAGGCCGACCCGCGTGAGGTGGGCCCGGATGCTGTCGGTGAGGAACTGCCCGATGTCCCCGAGGCGCAGGTTGCCCGAGGCGTCGGTCGCGCCGTCCGCGTCGAGCCGGCCCGCCGCCTCGAGCAGGTCCTGGCCGGCGCCCTCGGCGACCACGATCACGACGTGGCCGCGGGTCATGACGTGGTGCTCGACCCGGGCCAGCAGCCCGTCCTCCCCCTCGAGGTCGAAGGGGACCTCGGGGATGAGGACCATGTCGGCCCCCGGGTCGGCCAGGGCCGCGTAGCAGGCGATGAACCCGGAGTGCCGGCCCATCAGCTTCACGATCCCCACGCCGTGCTCGTGGGCCGCGGCCTCGATGGCGACGGCGTCGATGAAGTCGGTCGCCCGCTCGAAGGCGCTCTGGAAGCCGAACGACTGATCGGTGTAGGGGAGGTCGTTGTCGATCGTCTTCGGGATCGCGATCACCGCGATGTCGAGTCCCCGGCGGGTGATGGCGTCCACGATCCGCATGGCGGCGCGGATGCTCCCGTCGCCGCCGATGACGAAGAGGATGTCGACGTCGCGCGCGACGAGGGTGTCGACCATCTCGTCGGCGTCCTGGTCGCCGCGGGAGCTGCCGAGGATGGTGCCCCCGGAGCGGGTGATCTCGGCGCCGCTCTGCGTCAGGTCGATGGTGTCGTGCCGGTACTTGCGCGTCAGTCCCCGCAGACCGTTGCGGAAGCCGAGGATCCGCCGCACCCGGTAGTGCACCGTGAGCTCCTGCACCACCCCCCGGATGACGTTGTTGACGCCGGGACAGAGGCCCCCGCAGGAGACGATGCCGGCCGTCGTCACGGCCGGGTCGAAGTAGATCCGACGGCGGGGGCCGGCGGTCTCGAACGACGGGAGGTCGGCGGCGGGAGTCGCGCCGACCACGGAGATCGTGTCGTCGAGCATCACCCGGTCGTCCTCGTGGACGAAGTGGGGGGACGTCTGCTTGTCGGCGAGCCGCTCGGAGAACGGCGAGGGGTGGCGCCCCTCGCCGAGGGTGCGCACGTGGAGGTCGTGCAGATGTACCGTCACGATTCATCCCCGGAGCTGGGTGGTCTGCGGTCCGTTCGGCTGGGGCTCGCCGGGGTCACCCCGTCGGGACCCGGTCGGCGGTGATGTGCCGGATGAACTGCACGGATCCCTCCGCGACCAGCAGCGACTCGGTGTGCGTGGTGCCGTCGACGCGTCGCGGCGCGGCCAGCAGCGCGCCGCCGCTGACGCCGGACGCCGCGAAGACGGCCTCCCCGGAGACGAGGTCGTCGCGGTCGTGGACGCGCTCGAGGCTCATGCCCGCGTCGCGGATCGCCTGGGCCTCCTCGGCGGTCTTCGGGGCCAGCCGCCCGAGCATCCCGCCGCCGAGGGCCCGGACCGCGGCCGCCGTCATCACGCCCTCCGGGGTGCCGCCGACCCCGAGCAGGAGGTCGGTGTCGGAGGTCGGCAGGAGCACCTCGAGCGCCCCGGCGACGTCGCCGCCGGGCGGCGTGTGCACCCTCGCGCCCGCCGCCAGCACCTGCGCGATCAGCCCGTCCGGCCCCTGGTGCCGGGGCTTGTCCATGATCACCACGCGTAGCTCGCGCACCGGCTTGCCCAGGGCCTCGCCGACCTTCTGCAGGGTGCGCTCGGGTGGGTCGTCGAGATCGACGGCGCCGCGGGCCGCCGGTGGGACCACGATCTTGTCCATGTAGAAGCCGGGGCCGGGGGACCAGAACACCCCCGGAGCGCCGAGCGCGATGGTCGACATGGCGCCGGGGAGACCCATCGCGCAGAACGACGTGCCCTCCAGCGGGTCCACGGCGACGTCGAAGTCGGGCCCGGCCTCGCCGTCCCCGACGACCTCCCCGTTGAACAGCATCGGGGCGTCGTCCTTCTCGCCCTCCCCGATGACGACCGTCCCGCAGCCGGGGACGTGCGCGAGGGCGCGGCGCATGGCGTCGGTCGCGGCGCCGTCGGCGGCGTCGGCGTCGTGCCGGCCCACCCACGGCGAGCAGGCGAGCGCGGCGCTGTGGGTCGCCACGATCGCCGTGGACCCCAGGACGTCGAGGTACACGCGTGGCGGCAGCAGCGTGTCGTTCTGGACCGGCATGTCGGACTCCACCTCTCGTCACGAAGAGCGTCGGACCGGGCGCGCGCGGCGGAGCCGGGCCCGGGACGGCCGGCTAGCTGCTCGGTGCGCGGTCGGCGAGCCGGTCGGGACGGGCCGGTGCCGGTCCCGGCCCGCTGGGGATGCCGTGCGGTCGGCCCTGCCGGACCCACGGCACCTCGCCGCCCACGATCGTCGTGTCGACGGCGACGCGGAGCCCGCGGGCGGCGGCGCGCGGGTCCGGCGCAGCCGTGACGGCGGTGCCGACCACCGCGACCACGGCGCCCGAGCGCGCGACGTCGCCGATGCTCTCGAGGTCCACGCCGCCGGCGACGGAGAACGGCACCTCGGACTGGCGGCCCGCCTCGATCACGGCGCGGATCGACCACCCGCGAGGAGCCTCCCCGTCGGGGCCCGCGTGGATCTCGCAGAACTCGGCGCCGAGCCGGACGACCTCGCGAGCACGGGCGACGAGCTCACGAGCGGTGATCATGTCGGCGACCACGCCCTTGCCGTGGCTGCGGGCGACGGCGACCGCCGCCGCGATGGTGTCGTCGTCGGCGCCGTCCAGGACCGTCACCAGGTCGGCACCCGCGGCGAAGGCGAGGCCGGCCTCGAGACCGCCGGCCTCGGCGGTCTTCATGTCGGCGAGGACCGTCGTCCCCGGATGGGTGGCCTTGATCGCGCTGATCGCCGCGGTGCCCTCGTTCTTGATCAGCGTGGAACCCAGCTCGAGGATGTCGACGTACTCGGCCGCCGCGCGGGAGACGACGAGCGCCTCGTCGAGCGTGGCCACGTCCAGGGCGAGCTGCAGTTTCATGATCCTGCCTCCCTGCGGGATCGGTGACGGTCGCGGTGACGGGGGACGGCGGCGTTCACTCGAGGTTCGCGTGGAGGCGCCACAGGTCGCGCGCCGTGGTCCCGCTGCCCTGCCACAGGACGTGGAAGAGCGCGTCGGTGAGGATCAGGACGGACTGCTCGAACAGGCTCCCGGCGTACTGGGCCGAGGTGGTGCCGTCGAAGTCCTGCTTGTCCGCCGCCGGCACGACCAGCGTCACGGTGGCGAGGGACGCGAGGTCGGAGTCCGGATCCGTGGTCAGCGCGAGCACCCAGGCGCGCTGGTCGGCCGCGGCACGCGCGGCGGTGACCACCCGCTTCGTCGACCCGGAGCCCGACGCCGCGACCAGCACGTCGCCCTCGACGATCGCCGGCGTGGTGGTCTCGCCCACGACGTGGGCGGCCTTGCCGAGGTGCATGAACCGCATCGCGGCCATCTGCAGGGCGAGCCCGCTGCGTCCCGTGCCGACGGTGAACACGCCGGAGGCACTGGTGATGATCTCCGCGGCCTTGCCCCACGCGTCGGTGTCGAGACCCTCGACGATCCGGCCGTGCTCGGCGGTGATCAGGTGCGCGGCCTCGCCGAACCGGGCCGCATCACCGCCGGCGCCACCCGTGTCGAGCTCGTGCGATGTCGACGTCGACATGGAGACAGCCCCTTTCGCCGGGAGGTCCCGTGCCCTCGTCGGGCGTCGAGCCGTCCCGGGGCCTCGCGGTCCGGGTGGGAGTCAGTGCGTCCGGGATGGAGCCCTCCCGGGGAGGTCGTGCGGTCGGTCGGGTCCTCGAGCCCCGGCGCGACGTCGAGCGTGGGTCGCTGCCGCCGGTGTCCGGTGGCTGCCGTGCCCGGGCGCCCCGCCCGGCCCGGCGCCGGACCTCGGCGCGGCGCGTTCTGCCTTCTCGGACCGGCTCGTGGCCGGTCTCCGTGCCGTCCCGGCGACGGGTCGGCGGGCCCCTCGCTCCGGCCGGCGCTCGCGGCCGGCCCGTCCTCTCGGCGTTCACGGATGTGACGCTAGGCACGCCGTCGGACCCGGGGCCTCCCCTACGCGGGGGAGTCGAGGGGTTACCCGGGGTGCGCGCGGTCCCCCGGTTGCCCGACTTCGACAGGTACGTCCGACGTATCGCGTCCCGGCGCTTGCGCGTCCTCGCCGGGGGCGGCTACAAAGTCCCCGTCGGACGCCTCGAGTCGTCCGACGACACCCCGGCCCGTTCCCTCGCCCCCTCGGGGAGCGCGCCCCTCCGGGTGTCACGCACGGATGGCGCCGTCCTGCGCGCATCCGGTCGTCACCGTGATCCCGCACCGGGTCGATGCCCGCGACGTCGTCGCGATCGGCGCGACCGGTCGCCGGTGATCGTTCGTCACCGCGCCGGACCGAGGCCCTCGATCCGGCCGGCACTCCACGTGAGAGGTAGGGGACTCATGTCATCTCTGAGCGATATCGCCCGGACACTGGTGTCCGACAAGCGCGGCATCCTGGCGGCCGACGAGAGCGTCGGGACGATGGGCAAGCGCCTCGAGGGCGTCGGGGTCGAGTCGACCGAGGAGAACCGGCGTCTCTACCGGGAGCTGCTGCTCACCACGCCGGACCTCGCCGCGTCGATCAGCGGCGCCATCCTGTCCGACGAGACGATCCGCCAGGTGCTCTCGGACGGGACCACGTTCCCGGACGCGCTCGACCGGATCGGGGTGCTCGCCGGGATCAAGGTCGACACCGGGGCCAAGGCGCTCGCCGGGGCGCCGGGCGAGACCGTCACCGAGGGGCTGGACGGGCTCCGTGACCGGCTCGAGGAGTACGTCGGGCTGGGGGCCACGTTCACGAAGTGGCGCGCCGTGTACTCGATCGGCGACGGTCTGCCCTCCGAGCGCGCGATGCACGCCAACGCCCACGCCCTCGCCCGGTACGCGGGTCTGTGCCAGGAGGCGGGTCTCGTGCCGATCGTGGAGCCCGAGGTCGTCATGAACGGCGAGCACTCCCTGGAGCAGTGCCGGGAGGTGACCCGCACGGTCCTGCGGTCGGTGTTCGCCGAGCTGGGGCTCATGGGCGTCGAGCTCGAGGGCATCGTCCTCAAGCCGAACATGGTCGTCGCGGGCGACGAGTCCGGGCAGCGGCCCAGCCCGTCCGAGGTGGCGCGCGCCACCGTCGACACGCTGCGCGAGACGGTGCCGCCGGCGGTACCGGGGATCGCGTTCCTCTCCGGCGGGCAGGACCCGGAGGAGGCCACGAGCAACCTCGCGGCCATGAAGGAGCTCGCGCCCCTGCCCTGGGAGCTGACCTACTCGTTCGGGCGCGCCCTGGTCGGTCCCGCCCTCGAGACCTGGCGGGGCAGCCAGGACCAGTGGGACGCCGCGCAGAAGGCCCTCTCGGAGCGCGCGGTCGCGAACGCCTCCGTCCGCTGAGCCCGATGGCGACATGGACGCTGCACCGACGACACGTCATCACCGAGCGCGCGGCCGGCTCGCCGAGGACCCGGCCGCGACGCCCCGGACGGAGGGCACCAGTGAACGCACCCGCGATCGTCGCGTCCGTGCTCGGCGCCGACTACTCCCGCCTCGCGGGTGAGGTCCGCGACCTGCAGAGCGCCGGGGTCGACCGCATCCAGTGGGACGTCATGGACGGCCACTTCGTCCCGAACATGACCTTCGGCGCGGCGGTCGTCGGGGCCTGCCGGCCCCACGTCGACCTGCCCTTCGAGGCCCACCTCATGGTCGAGGACCCGGACCCCGTGCTCGCGGACTTCGTGTCCGCCGGGTGCAACACGGTGATCGTCCACGTCGAGGCGTGCCCGCACCTGCACCGGACGCTGTCCATGATCAAGGGGATGGGCGCGCGCGCCGGGGTGGCCGTGAACCCGTCGACGTCGCTCGACTTCGTGGCGCACGTCCTCGACCAGCTCGACCACATCCTGGTCATGACCGTCAACCCGGGGTTCGGCGGCCAGGAGTACATCGCGGCGATGGAGGACAAGGTCGCCGAGGCCCGCGAGATCGCCGACCGGTCCGAGCGCCCCGTCCAGGTCGAGGTGGACGGCGGCATCTCCGCCGACACCGCCGCCGCGCCCTGGCGGGCCGGCGCGGACCTCCTCGTCGTCGGCTCCGCGATCCTCGACCATCCCGACGGCAAGGGCGTCGCGACCGAGGAGATCCGCCAGGTGCTGACGGAGGCGGGGACGGCCTCCTGAAACACCGACGCACGATCAGCCAGGGCACGTCCACCGGAGGTGCCGACGCACGACGGAGGGGAGTTCTCCGATGATCGACAACGCCACGCGGGAGAGTCAGGACCGTCTGTTGCGGCAGGCGGTCGGGGTGCTGCGCACCCGCTACGAGCTCGGGACCGGGTACCCGGGGGTCTCGTCGGGCGAGGCCGCCGACGTGGTCGGCGTGCTCGAGGCCGCCGCGGCCGCCGACGACGGCGACGGGACCGACCGGGAGGAGGCGCTCGCCCTCGCCCACCGGCTGGTGGACGACGACCAGCCCGAGGCGTCGCCCCTCTGGCCGCGCTCGCACTGAGCCGGCCTCGCGCCCCCGGCAGATTCGTTGCCGGTGGCGCCCTCCGGGGACGCGGCCACGACCCGGTCCTCGTGGTCCGCGCCTCCGCGCGGGGAAGGGCGAACTCGCCCCGGGTCGGTGACGTACGCGGGGCGTGCCCATCGCGACCGACGACCCGACACCCGGCTGCGCGACGCGCGTGGACGCGCGTCCTGCCGTGCTCTGCGGACTGCTCGGCGTCGCCGCGGCGCTCGCGGTGGGCGACCTCGTCGCCGGCGTGCTCTCGCCGGCGTCCTCTCCGGTCCTCGCCGTCGGCGGTCAGTTCATCCGACTCACGCCCGAGTGGCTCAAGGCCCTCGCGATCGCCACGTTCGGCGTCTACGACAAGCTGGCCCTGCTCCTCGGCATGGCGGTCGTGCTCGTGCTCGTGGCCGCCGCGGCGGGCCTCGGGAGCCGGCGCAGCGCAGCCCCGGGCGCACTCGTGGTCGTCCTCCTCGGTCTCGTCGCGGTCGCCTCGGCCACGGCCGCCCCGGCGTTCTCGCCGGTCGACCTGCTCGCCCCGCTCGCCGCCCTCGTCGCGGGGCTGGCGGTGTGGCTCGGGCTGCACCGGCTCGCGATGCGCCGCGCCGCCGCGGCGGCGACCGTCGGCGGCTCGGGGGCGTCCTCCCACGACGGCCCGGGCCGGGACGACGGCGGCGACGACGCGCCCTCGGTCACCGAACAGCCCACGGTGCATCGGAAGGGCCCGGTGGGGACGCTCGGCGCCACCCGGCGTCGCTTCCTGCTCGGCGTCGTCGGCGCCGCCGCGGGGGCCGCCGCGGCGGCCGCGGTGGGTCGTTGGCTCGCCGTGACCGGCGGGGCCGACGCGTCACGGGCGGCGGTCGGGGCGCTTCCCGACGTTCCGGGTCCCCTGGCCGATCTCGCCGGTGCGGACTTCGCCGCGCAGGGCACCCCGACGTGGCTGACGCCGACCAACGCCTTCTACCGCATCGACACCGCCCTGCAGGTCCCGCAGCTCACGACCCGCGACTACGCGCTGCGCATCCACGGGCTGGTCGACCGCCAGCTCCGCCTGTCCTACGACGATCTCCGGTCACGTCGCCTCGTCGAGGCGCCGATCACCATGACCTGCGTGTCCAACGAGGTCGGCGGCGCCCTGATCTCGAACGCCGTCTTCCTCGGCGTCCCGCTGACCGACCTGCTCGCCGAGGTCGGGGTGCGGCCGGAAGCCCAGCAGATCGCATCCACCAGCGTCGACGGCTTCACGACCGGGACCCCGATCGCCGCGGTGACCGATGGTCGCGCCGCGATGCTCGCCGTCGCCATGAACGGGGAGCCGTTGCCGGTGGAGCACGGCTTCCCCGTGCGCATGGTGGTTCCCGGCCTCTACGGGTTCGTGTCCGGCTGCAAGTGGCTCACCGACATGGAGCTCACCACCTTCGACGAGTTCACGTCCTACTGGCAGCAGAGGGGCTGGGCCGCGCAGGCGCCGGTGAAGACCCAGTCACGCATCGACGTCCCGCGCTCGGGGGGCTCCGTGCTGGCCGGGCGGACGACGCTCGCCGGGGTCGCCTGGGCCCAGCACACCGGGGTCGCGCGCGTCGAGGTCCGCGCCGACGGTGGCGCGTGGCAGGACGCCGAGCTCGCCCGCGACGTCTCGATCGACACCTGGCGCATGTGGCGCACCGACGTCGACCTGTCGCCGGGAGCACATCGCCTGCAGGTCCGCGCCACCGACCGGGGAGGCGACACCCAGGTGGCCACGCCCAGCCTCACCATCCCCGACGGCGCCACCGGCTGGCACACCGTCGACGTCACCGCCATCTGAGGACGGTGGCCGCGGCGGTCCAGGCCACCGGGCGGGCGACGACGGCAGTGGTCTCCTCGGAGAGCGCTCGGCAGCGTCGCAGGGGCCGCCCCACGTGAGCTGGACGGAGCTCGGGGCCCGGCGGTGTCGCCGTCGACCTCGGGGCGCGGGAGGGCGTCCTCCGGGACGCGTCGGACGGCGACGTCGAACTTCGCTGCCGCGGCCGACGAACACCTGTGTGCGTCGACCCTGTCGTGGGTCGGAGGAGGCCGTCATCATGATCAACGCCGCGTCACCGTCGACGGGTGGGCTCTTCGAGGAGCCGGCCTCGCTGGCGCTGGTGGCCACCGGGGTGCTCGTTCTGCAGGCGGGCACCGGTGTCCAGGTCCTGTGGCTGATCCTGGTGGCCGTCGTCTCGGCCTTCGTCAGTGGACACCTCGGTACCGCGGGGACCGCGGCACATCAGCCCGCCGAGCACGACGACCGCTCTCCGCCCTGAGGTCCCCGCCCGACCACGGGACGCCGGGCGGACCTGCGCGCCGACGTTGCCCACCGTCCGCGGCGTGGCGGGCGACGTGACGTCGACGTCGCCCAGCGCCCGGCGTGCCGCCGCGGCGAGGTCGCTGGCCCGGGCGAAGCAAGCCGCCGGGTCCTCGGCCAGGGCACCGGCGATCACGGTGTCGAACGCGTGGAGCGACGATGCGACCCGGGAGGACGTCGGCGTCGGGGCGTTGGCGTGCGCCCCACAGCTGCCCCGCGATCCCCGGCCCGTGCCCCCGGCAGGATTCGAACCTGCGACACCCGCTTTAGGAGAGCGGTGCTCTATCCCCTGAGCTACGAGGGCCTGCACGCAGCCTAGCTGCGCAGATGCGGTCACTGGTCGTCCTCGTCGTCGTCCTCGGATGGGTCCTGGGGCACATCCGGGGCACAGACGGCGCGGTCGAACCGGTCGGCCAGCTCGTCCAGTCTGTCAGGGAAGAGGTGCCCGTACAGGTCCAGGGTCGGCGTCGCCGCGCTGTGCCCGAGCAGCAGCGGCAGGACCTCGACGTCTGCTCCGGAGGCGATCGCCGGCGACGCCGCGGTGTGCCGCAGCTCGACCGGGGCAGTCGCGTGTCGTCCGAGGCCGGCATCGCGCCTCCCATCAGCGCGACCAGCGCTCGCTCGGCCCGTCGAGCTCCGACCCGTGATCCTCCCCCGGGGTACCGTCGCCGCCGGCCTCGCTGAGGCACGCGCGATCGTGGTGGCCACGGGCCACGGGCATGTGCACCGCCGAGACCGACGAGATGATCAACGCGGCAGCACCCTCACCGACGAGATCCAGGATATCGGCCGCGATGCGGCGCCCGCTGTCGGTGATCAAGCGTCGAGGCGGTGAGGACGAAGCTGCTGGCACGTCTGGGCAATGATGTTCCACACCTGGCGAGCTTCAGCGTCGTGCGCCAGCCACTCCTCCAGGTCGACGACCGCTTCGCGGTCACCATGAGCGGCGAGGACCTGGAGATCGACGAGTCGGTCGATCCAGGCGCGCCTGATGTGATCGGAGAGGGTCTGTACTGCCACGGATGAAGTGATCGTGTCCTACTTCCGAAGTGGATGGCGCTGGTGACGCCTACCTCGCCGACTCCTCGGATCCCACCGATCGGCCCGGCCGGTACGAGCCCACCACCGCCCCGCGCCCCTCGCGGAGCGTGGGAGAGGCCCGCGGCGACGGTGGTCTGTCGAGCACCGACACACAGAGCCGATGAGAGGAGCCGCTGGTCGCTTCCTAGGAGTGCCCATGCCCCTGATCGGGTCCTGCACTGAAGCCGTTGGTCCATGCGACCCTCGGCGGAGTCCCAGCTCTGAACCACTGTCCTCGTGCACGTCGCCGATGACAAGCATCGACGACGCCCGACCCGCTCGATCATCCGCGGGACGCCTGGACGGCACGACAGACGTCAGCGCTCCGCACCCCTGACGGCCGCCCCGCTCCTCACTGCTCGGCTGGTGGTTGGCCGGCGGGCATCTCGGACGGACCGCCCCGCGTGTCCGAACGCCGTCGCCGGGCGGACCGTGCCGTCCAGAAGCAGTCCGAGTACTTGCGGACACGTCGCGTGAGCGGGACCCTCGGCTTTCGCCAACCTGAGCGGGGGCCGCCAGTGGACGCCTCCACGCCGCGGACGATCGTGCTGGCCGGCGAGATCGGTCCACCTGAGATGATCAGCCTCGCCAACTACTGCGAGCACCTCGAGCGGGGCGGCCAGACGGACCTGCACCTGAACATGGCGGCTGTCACCCACTGCGGTCGCGAGGGGTTGGACGGCCTGCTCGCGTTGGTCGCGGGGCCCGGAGCCATGACGGTCACCGTCGACGGAGCGAGGTGGCGGCACTTCATGCAGCTGCTCAGCACTGCACCCATCGTCGAGATGCAGGGGCTGTGCGATTCCGTCCGCATGCTCCTGCCCCGGCCCGCAACGGGCTCCGCCTGACGGGTCGAGGCGGCGAGCCGGAGAAGGGCGTTGCTCGCGAATCTCCGGGGATCACGTCCTCCACGGATGAGCCGGAACCGGGGGAGGACGGGCCGTGTCCCGCGCGCGACCCCGGAGGCGTGACGCCCCGTTTGGGGTCGGCGCACGAACGGGAAACGCCCGACCGCCGCCGGCCGAGTGCCGACGGTTCGGGGCGACGCCGTCGGGGTTGAGAAGCCAGCGCCGGCGGGGTCGTCACCCGTCGCGGGACCGCCCTACGAGTACTCGGGCGAGCGCGAGGTCGACTCGGCCTCGTCGGGCAGGCGGGTGGCCGGCACGTCGATGCCGCGCGAGCGCTCGGCCGCCTCGAGGAGGGCCTGGCGGAACCGCGTGGTCTCCGGCCCGCCGTCCGAGGGGACGACCCGCGAGCTGCGCTCGGTCGAGCCGACCGGGGTGCTCAGCAGGCCGATGCCCTGCTCCGGCTCGGAGGTGACCTCGAGCTGGTGGAGACGGTGGAACGTGAGCTGCAGGTCCGGGTCGAGGCCGTCCCGCTCGGGGTCGCGGTCGACCACCACGAGGACCTCGGGCGTGAGCAGCAGCTCGGTGACGGCGTGGCGCACGCGGCCGCGGCCGAACCAGCGGCCGGAGCTCGCGGCGACCTCGGTGCGGACCGCGTGGGTCACCTCGGGCAGCGGGTCGCGGACGAGCCCGCGCGCCACCGACTGGTCCTTGATGAGCGAGATGACCGCCATCGGCAGGCTGTGCACCCCGATGACGCGCGACGTCGGCGACGAGCTCGCATTCCGGTGGGTCCCCACGACACCCCTCCCACTGCGCGCCGGAGCCGGGGATCCGACACCCGGAGGTGCTCGCGACGTCGCATGGGTGTGGTCGGGGTGAACCATGCGGGCGTTACACGCGGCACCCGGTCGGGGGACCTGTCACGGTGGAGACGTGGGTCACCAGGACGAGCGGGACGACCGTGACGACCCGGTGGCGCGGGCCGCGGACCTCCTGGCCCGTGCCCGGCGCGTCACCGTCCTCACCGGCGCCGGTGTGTCCACCGACTCCGGGATCCCCGACTTCCGCGGGCCGCAGGGCGTCTGGACGCGCAACCCGGCCGCCGAGCGCCTCGCGACGCTCCAGGCGTACGTCGAGGACCCGGAGGTCCGTCGGGAGTCGTGGCGCCAGCGGGCCGTCCACCCGGTGTGGGACGCGCGGCCCGGCCCGGCGCACACCGCGCTGGTCGACCTCGAGCGCTCCGGGCGCCTGCTCGCGCTGCTGACCCAGAACATCGACGAGCTGCACCAGGCCGCCGGCTCGTCGCCCGACCTCGTCGTCGAGCTGCACGGGACGCTCCACCACGTGGCGTGCCTGTCGTGCGGGGCGCGGGCGCCGATGTCCGAGGCGCTGGCGCGGGTCGCGGCGGGGGAGGACGACCCGCCGTGCCCGCACTGCGGCGGCATCCTCAAGTCGGCGACGATCTCGTTCGGCCAGGAGCTCGACGCCGGTGTGCTGATGCGGGCACGCCGCGCGGCGGTCGAGGCCGACGTCCTGCTCGCGGTGGGCACGTCGCTCGGCGTCCACCCGGCCGCCGGCGTGGTCGACCTCGCGGCGGCCGCGGGCGCGTCGGTCGTCATCGTCAACGGCGAGCCGACGCCCTACGACCCCGTTGCCGACGTCGTCCTGCGCGGCGGGATCGGCGAGGTCCTGCCGCGGCTCGTGCGTGACCTGCCGGCCGCGACGGACTGACGCGGCGTCAGCGGCTGCCGAAGTCGTCGAGCACGCGCACGAGCGGTGCCGGGTCGACCGAGACGTCGCCCGCGAAGGGGTGGTCGATCGCGACCGCCACGAAGAGCAGGACCCCGATCAGCGCCGCCAGGCTGCCCGTCATGATCATGTGCAGCCCGGTGCTGCGCAGCCCGAAGATCATCGCGAAGCCGATGGTGAGGAGCGCGCCGAAGACCAGGGCCACCCACAGGACGGGGGGCAGGCCCTGCTCCACGTAGTCGAGGCGCTGGGAGCGGAACGACACGAGCTCGCCGAATCGGTCGGCCTCGACGCTGACGTACTGCTGCTGGATCGGGGTGTCGGTGGGCAGCGTGGCGAGGTGCTCGGCCATGCGGTCCAGGGACGCGGCCACGGCCGGGTCGCCCGGCTCCCCGCGGGACATGGCCGGCCACTCCGGGTCGACCACGCTGCGCGCGTACGCGAGCACGTCGGCCTCGATGCGGTCGCGGACGCCGGGCGGGAACGCGACGGTCTCGCGGTAGAGCCCGCGCAGGGCGCTGGCCTCCTGCCCGACGAGGTCCTCGGCCTGGCTGAACTCCTCCCAGGACACGATGACGACGAAGGCGAGCAGCACGGCGTAGATGACGCCGACGATCGCGATGATGAAGCCGGCGACGTCGTTGTGGTCGCCCTCGGCGAGGCGCGGCCACCTCCGGCGGACGAGGAACTGGATGCCGACCGCCGCGGCGGGCACGGCGACGATGAGCAGCAGCCCCAGGAGCCAGATCGGCCAACCCGTCACGCGCCGGGATGCTAACCGCGCGTCGCGACGTGACCCAGTCCTCCCGGGTCGTGCAACCGCTCCGTCACGGGAGCACGATCGCGGCCATGCCTTCAGTCGACCTCGCCCAGCTGCCGCCGCGTCTCGCGACCGGCGCCTTCATCCTCAACTCCGGACTGCAGAAGTGGTCCGGCGACGAGCAGACCGCGGCCGGCCTGCACGGCTTCGCGTCGGGCACCTACCCCTTCCTCAAGGACATGGACCCGCCGACCTTCCTCAAGGCGCTCTCGGCCGGGGAGATCGCCGTCGGTGCCACGCTGCTGGCCCCGTTCATCCCGGGCCGGCTGGCCGGGCTCGCGCTCAGTGGCTTCTCCGCGAGCATGCTCGGGCTCTACCTGCGCACGCCCGGCATGCACGACGAGCACTACCGCCCGACCCAGCAGGGCACGCCCGTCGCCAAGGACATCTGGATGCTCGGCATCGGCGCCGGTCTCGTGCTGGGCGGCTCCCGCCGCCGCGCCGCGGAGAAGGCGGCGGCGAAGGCCGAGCGCAAGGCCGAGAAGGACGCCGAGAAGCGCGTGCGGGAGGCCGCGAAGCTCGCCCGCAAGCGGGGCCGGGAGGAGGTCCGCGCGGCCTGAGCGGCCACGCCCGCCTCAGGCGTCCGGGACCGCGATCTCGATCGGCGGGCTCCCGCGCAGGGTGTTCGTGACGTAGCAGACGCGCGCGGCGGCGGTGGTGAGCCGCTCGAGGTCCGCGCCGACCGGGGCGTCGGCGCGGACCTCGATGCGCAGCGACGAGAACCGCGGGCCGTCGTACGTGCCGGTCGCCTCGACGCGCAGGCCGCGCAGCTCGATGTCGCGCTTGGCCGCGCTGTGGGCGACGGCGAGCGTGAAGCACGACGCGATCGCCCCCAGCAGCAGCTCGGTGGGCTGCGGGCCCTGCCCCGTGCCGCCGGCCGAGGGTGGCTCGTCGACGACGAGCGGGAAGCCGCCGGCGTCGACCGTGCAGCGCATGCCGCCCTCCCAGACGGCCCCGACGGTGCGCTCCGCCGCGCTCACCGGGCGGTTCCACCGTCGTGCAACACGCGTGCAACACCGCGAGGCACAGTGGTCCCGATCACAGCCGCCCCCTCGTGGGCCCGACCGTGGAGGAGGCCGACATGACGCGGTCCGTCGCGGACGACGTCGTCGTCCCGCTGCCCCTCGACACCGGGGGCGTTCCGTGCGGCTGCCCCCCGGCGCTGCGGCGCAGCGCGCACCACGACCGGCTGCTCGCGGTGGAATCGGACCCCGAGGCCGTGCTCGACCTCTTCGAGCTCGCGGTCACGTGGGGCGAGCTGGACTACACGGGCGCCGAGGTGGTGCCGCCGGAGGCGTGGCTCGACTTCGCGGTCGACCACCCCTGGCGCTGCCCCGACCGCGTGCTGCGCACCTTCGCGCTCGCCTCCGACGTCGCCCTGCGCGGCCCGCGCCCGGGCGGCTGCGCGCTGTCGCCGGCGGACCTGCTGCGCGGCGAGCTCTGAGGGCCTCACCTCGGACCCCGCGCGAGCCGGGTGACGCCGTCGCGCGCCAGGTCGAACGCCGTCGCCACCGCGTCCGCGCGGCGCAGGCGCACCCGGCCGGTGTCGTCGACGCGCCCGACGACGGCCGCGTCCAGGTCCCGGGCGTGGATCGCGGCGATCGCCTCCGCCTCGCGCCCCGCGGGCACGCAGAGCAGGAAGCAGAAGCTCGGGAAGCAGGTCAGCCAGTCGCCGGGGTCGACGCCGGCCGGGGTCGGCACGGCGTCCAGGTCGACCTCGATCCCGAACGTCCCCCACTCCAGGAGCATGGCCAGCGACCCCACCAGCCCGGCCATGCTCACGTCCTTCGCGGCCACCACGGCCCCGGACCGCGCGAGGCTCGCGAGGAGCCGGACGTCGCCGGCGCAGCGCCGCCCGCGCTGCTCGAACGCGGGGAAGAACGGGAAGTCCTCGCGCATCGCCCCGTCGAGCGCGGCGGCCACGACCAGGCTCTGGCCCGGTGCCACGCGCGTGACCGAGAGGGGGTCCTCGACCTCGCCCAGCGCGAACGCCGACACCGACGGCTCGCCGTCGTGGCGCGTGAGGTGGCCGCCGAGGATCCCGACGTCATAGAGCCCGCAGGCGTGGCGCATGCCCTCGAGCACGGACCGTGCGTGGCCGTCCGACGCGGTCACCGTGTTGACGATCCCGAGCGGCACGGCGCCCATCGCCGCGACGTCGTTGACGTTCGTCAGCACCGCGGCGAACCCCGCGCCCCAGGGGTCCCGCGCGACGAACGGGGGCCACAGGGCCTCCCCGCACGCGACGACGCGTCCGCCCGCCGTCGTGGCGACGACGGCGCCGTCGTCGCCGGGGCCCGAGAGCCAGTCGGCCCCGCCGAGCACCTCGCTGACCAGCCCGATCGCCGCCTTCCCGGTGGTGCCCGGGTGGGTCGCGACGCGGTGGGCGAGCGCGGTGACCTCCGCGGCC
Source organism: Actinomycetospora chlora (assembly GCF_039542135.1). Lineage (NCBI taxonomy): Bacteria > Bacillati > Actinomycetota > Actinomycetes > Pseudonocardiales > Pseudonocardiaceae > Actinomycetospora > Actinomycetospora chlora. The sequence continues at coordinate 78,899 of NZ_BAABHO010000003.1, read as the reverse complement.
GGGTCCGGGGCGGGGTGCGGGGTCGCGCGGGCGGAGGTGGCGCTGGACACCGGGCGGGCTCCCGTCGTCAACGATGGTGGTTGCACGTCCATTATGTGATCTAACATCGACGCATGGCGACCCCGAACTTCCTGACGTTGCCGGCCCGGACGTCCGCGCCGCGGACGACCGGGCTCACGCACGTCCTCGACCCGGGGGTCGGTCCGGCGGCGGCCGCCGATCTGCTGGCCGGCGCGGGAGCATGCGTCGACATCTGGAAGACCGGCTGGGGCACCGCCTACGTCGACCCGCGGGTCGGCGAGAAGCTGGCCGTGCTCGCGCGCCACGGCGTCGGGTCCTGCCTCGGCGGCACCCTGCTCGAGATCGCCTGGGCCCAGGGCGTGGCCGAGGAGTGCCTGGTCTGGGCGCACGCGGTCGGGTTCCGGCACGTCGAGGTCTCACGGGGCACGGTGCCGATGACGGTCGCCGACAAGCGCGCCCTGGTCCGTCGGGCCGCCGACCGCTTCGCGGTGATCACCGAGGTCGGGGCGAAGGACCCCGACCAGCAGCACACCCTCGACCAGTGGCGCGACGAGGCGGCCGCCGACCGGGAGGCGGGTGCGCGCCTCGTCGTCGCCGAGGGCCGCCAGAGCGGCACCGTCGGCATCTTCGACGCCGACGGCGAGGTGCGCGAGGACGTCGTCGACGCCCTCGTCGAGGCCGTCGGGCCGGAGCACCTCGTGTTCGAGGCGCCGCGGGCGGCCCAGCAGGCGTGGTTCGTGCGCCGGTTCGGCCCGGACGTCAACATCGGCAACGTCGCGCTCGACGACGTCCTCGGGCTCGAGACGCTGCGCCTGGGGCTGCGCTCGGACACGGCGTCCAGCACGGTGGGCGCCGCCGTGTGGGACGAGCTGGCGCGGTGACCGCGAACCTCGTCCCCGGGCGCTATCGGGGCGTCGCGGTGGCCCGGGCGCCGCTGCCCTACGACGAGGAGACGCTGCGGCGCCGGTTCCTCGGCCGCGAGGCCTACTGGAAGACCCGCTTCCTCGTCGTGCGCCCGCCCGGCACCGACGACGGCCCGGTCGCGCTGCTCGCGGTCACCCGCGCCGGCGTCGACGCGCTCTTCAGCCCCATCGTCGCGGTGTCGCTGCTCGCGGGACCCGACGAGTGCGTCCTGCTGCGCCGCCCGGAGCTCGACACCGCCGTGCCGTCGCTGCTCGCCGAGGCCGCCCGCGACGCCCCGGGCGCCCGGGCGGTCGTCGTCCAGGGCCGCTACGAGCACGTCAACTTCATCGTCGAGCCACGGCCGCTGCCCGTCGTGGTGCGCGAGGTGGTGCCGCCGTACCCGGCCAAGCTCGCCGACCAGGCCCGCCGGGTCCTCGAGGTCAGCGAGGACCTGGCGCCGATGGCGCTGCACGCGCAGACCGTCGACCTCGCCGACCTCGCCCGCGACCACCCCGCGCAGCACTACCTGCTGCCCTGCCGCGGTGGCGGCGGCGAGGTGCCCGGTGCCGTCGTGTCCTACCTCGACGAGCGGCCGCCGGAGGCCGACTGGACGCTGCTCGGCTGCGAGCGCTCGCGACAGATCCACCGGTGGTTCTACGGCCGCGACGCCCCCGGCGCCGACACCTGTCCGCTCGCCGCCGTGGCCGCGTCCGGGCCGGGTGCGGTGCTGACCAAGTGCTGCCTGCAGCAGGAGGAGCTCGCCGAGGGGACCGTCGAGGGCCCGGCGGGCACGACGCGCTGGGTGTCGGTCCCGTGGGGATCGTCGCTCGAGCACGTCCGCGAGGCGCTGCGGCGCCTGGCGGGGCGGGAGGAGCCCGCGTGGTCACCCGCCTGACCGACTCGCCGGTCTACGCCCACCTCTGGTCCACCCCGGAGCTCGACGCGCTGCTCGGCGAGCGGGCGCGCTGGCAGGCGTGGCTGGACGTCCTGGTCGCGCTGGCCCGCGTCCAGGCGCGGGCCGGGATCGTGCCGGTGCAGGCCGCGGAGCAGATCGCCGAGGGCGCGCGGGTGGAGCGCCTGGACTGGGACGAGGTCGCCGCGCAGACCCGCCTGACCTCGCACTCGACGCTCGGGCTGATCCGGGGCCTGCACGCGGTGCTGCCCCCGTCGGCCCGCGGGCACGTCTACCACGGGGCCACCGTCCAGGACGTGACGGACACCTGGTTCGGCACCGTCATGCGCGACGTGGGCGACCTCGTGGCGCGCGACGTGCGGGCGCTGCTCGCCCGGGTGCTGGCGCTCGCCGCGACCCACCGAGCAACGCCGATCGCGGGCCGCACCCACGGCCAGCCCGGGGCGCCGGTGACGTTCGGGCTGAAGGCGGCGTCGTGGGCCGACGAGCTGGCGCGCCACCTGGCGCGCCTCGCCGAGGGGCGCCCACGGTGGGCCGTCGGGCAGCTCGCCGGCGCGGTGGGGGCGCTCGCGTTCCACGACGACGACGGTGTCGACCCGCTCGCGCTGCGCGCGGCGTTCTGCGCCGAGCTCGGGCTCGGCGACCCCGGTCTGTCCTGGACCACGAGCCGCGACCGCGTGGCCGAGTTCGGCGGCGTGCTGGCGATGGTGGCGGGCACGCTCGCCCGCGTCGGCGGCGAGGTCTACGAGCTGGCGCGCCCCGAGATCGGCGAGCTCGCCGAGCCGACCACCCCGACAGCGGTCGGCAGCATCACCATGCCGCACAAGCGCAACCCCGAGGTCTCCGAGCACCTCGACACCCTCGCGCGGCTGGCCCGCTCGTCGGCGGGCGTGCTGCTCGAGGGCGTCGTCGCGGCGCACGAGCGCGACGGTCGGGCGTGGAAGGCGGAGTGGGCTGCGCTGCCCGAGGTGTGCCTGCTGGTCGGGACGGCGACGTCGCTCGCCCGCACCCTGCTCGACGGGCTCGAGGTGCACGCCGACGCCATGGCCGCGAACCTCGCCCGCCACGGCGACCGGCTGGGCTCCGAGCGGGTGCTCGCGGCGCTGGCGCGCCGCCTCGGCAAGCACGCCGCGCAGGAGCTCCTCCAGGACGTCCTCGCCGGCGGCGGCGACCTGGCCGACGAGCTCGCCGGGCGCGGGGTGGCCGGCCGCGACGAGGTCCGGGCCTGGCTCGAGCGCCCCGCCGACCGCCTGGCCGTCGCCATGGTCGACGCGACGGTGGCCCGGCTGGGCGAGGGGACGCCGTGACGTCCGCGCGCTTCCCCCTCGCCGTGCTGCCGACCCCCCTGACCCGCCTCGACCGGCTCGCCGCGGCGCTGGGCCGCGGCCCGTTGTGGGCCAAGCGGGACGACCTCACCGGGTTCGGCGTCGCGGGCAACAAGGCCCGCGCGCTCGAGCACCTCGTCGGCGACGCGCTCGCCCGGGGCGCCGACGTCCTCGTCACCGGCGGCGGGCCGGACTCGAACTTCGTGGCCGCCGCGGCGCTGGCGGCCGCCGTGGCGGGGATGGACTGCGAGCTGGTGGTCGCCGGCGGTGCCCACCGCACGACCAACCTGGCCCTGGCCGCCGACGCCGGGGCGGTCCTGCACCCGCTCGACGGGCCGCGCGAGGGGATCGACGCCGCCGTCGAGCGGCTCGCGGCCGGCCTGGCCCGGGAGGGACGGCGCCCGCTCGCGGTGCCGCGCGGCGGGTCGACGCGGGTCGGGGCGGCCGGGTTCGCCGCGGCGGCGGCCGAGGTCGTCGCCCAGTGGCCGGAGCCGCAGCCCCCGGCGTCCGTCGTCATCCCGGTCGGGAGCGGTGGCAGCGTGGCCGGGCTGCTCGCCGGGCTCGCCGCGGCCGGAGCCGACTGGCCGGTGCTCGGGGTGTCGGTGAGCCGCCCGCCCGACGAGATCACCGCGACGGTCCTGGACCTGGCCGCCGCCACCGCCGGCGCCCCGCCGCGCGCCGACCTCCTGACGATCGTGGACGCCCGCGGCCCCGGTTTCGGCGTCGCGTCCCCGGCCGACCGCGCGGCCGCCGCCCTCGTCCGCCGCACCGAGGGACTCCTGCTCGACGACACCTACGGCGCGGAGGCCGCGGCCGTCCTCGTCGAGCACCTGGGGACCGACCCGCGCCCCGCTCTGTTCTGGCTCACCGGCGGGATCCCGTCGGCCCTGGCGCACGCCGGGGAGCAGGCCCACGACGAGGAGATCCGTGAGCGCACACCGTGACGAGGGCCCGCCCGTGGGCGGGCCGGCCCCGGAGCTCGTCGACTCCGGGTTCGCGCTGGAGAACGCGGACGCCCCGTTCCTGCACCGCGGGCTCAACCTCGCCGACATGGCCCACGTGCTCGACCTGTCCCGGCGCGGGCTCGTGCCACCGGCCGCCCGGCGGGCGCTGCTCGAGCTGCTGCTGGTCGCGCACGCGACGCCCGCCGACGAGTTCCCGTACGACCCCGCGCTCGGCGAGCCGTACAACTCCCGCGAGGCGTGGTCGGTGTCCCACCTCGGCGACGTCGCGGGATGGCTGCACGCCGGCCGGCCGCGCCGCGAGGCCGTCCGCATCGCCCTGCGCCTGCACGTGCGCCACCAGATCGCCGAGCTCGTCACCGAGGCCGTCCGCTTCGGCCGTGACGCGGTGGCGCGCGCCGAGGAGCACGTCGAGACGGTGATGCCCGACCAGACCTACCTGCAGCACGCGCAGCCCTCGACGTTCGCCCACTACCTGCTCTCGTTCGTCTACTCGACCGTGCGCGACGCCCAGCGCCTGCTCGCCGAGCTCGACTGGGTCGACACCAGCCCCGGCGGCGCCGGCTGCGTCAACGGCACGCGGCTGCTCGAGGACCGGGCGTTCGTGGCCGAGTCGCTGGGGTTCTCCGGGGTCATCGAGCACACCCGCGACGCGATGTGGCAGGTCGACGGGCTGATCTCCGTGCTCGCGGTGGCGTCGAGCCTCGTGTCGAACCTGTCCAAGCTCGCCGAGGACCTGGAGATCTGGTCGTCCAGCGAGTTCGACTACGTCGACCTCGACCACGGCTTCACCCGCGCCAGCGTCCTCATGCCGCAGAAGCGCAACCCGTACTCGCTCTCGATCATCCGTGGCGCGTCCGGGGTGCTCATCGGGCGGCTGTCGGGCTTCCTCGCGGTGAGCAAGAGCCCCTCGGCGCGCAGCGACAACCTCATCTACGCCTACGGCGAGGTGCCCCGCGCGCTCGACCTCGCCGTGCGGATCACGCGCCTGTCGGCCGGTGTCGTGCGCACCCTGCGCGTCAACGGCGCGCGGCTGGCCGAGGAGGTCCGCGGCGGCTACAGCCAGGCGACCGACCTCGCCGAGCACCTCGTGCAGACCTGCGACGTCGACTACCGCACCGCCTACCTGGTCGTCGGCCGGGCCGTGCGGGCCGCGAGCCGCGCGGGCGTGCCGGGCGTGGAGATCACCGGCGAGATGCTGGACCGCGCGGCCGTCGACCACACCGGGCACGCCCTCGGTCTCGCCGGACGCGACCTCACCGAGGCGCTCGACCCGTGGCGGATCGTGCTCTCCCGCGACGCGCAGGGCGGTGCGGCACCCGCCGCGGTGCACCGGATGACGACGGACCTGACCCGCCGGCTCGACGACCTCGACGACCGCGCCCGCGAGCGCCTGGCGGCGTTCGACCGGGCCGAGAACGCCCTGCTCGAGGCGGTACGCGCCGCCACGGACCCCGCGATGGAGGACACCGCATGAGCGCACCCGTCCGCGCCCTGCCCGACGAGATCGCCGTGGTGAACGTCGGCCTGCCGATGTTCGCCGAGGCGGTCCGGGCCCAGGGTGGCACCGTCACCCACGTCGACTGGCGCCCGCCCGCGGCCGGCGACCCGGCGGCCGTGCGCGCCCTGACCCGCCTGTACGCCGACGAGCGGATCGACGCCGCGAACACCGAGGTGCTGCGCCGCCTCGACACCGGGGTGCCGTTCCTGACCGCCGTGCGCCGCGCCGACGAGGTCGTGCCCGGCGTCGGCGGCCGGATGCTGCTGCACTGCGGCCCGTCCATCGCCTGGGAGCAGGTGTGCGACCCGCTGCGCCGCTCGATGCGCGCCGCCACCGTCGCCGAGGGCTGGGCCGCCGACACGGCCGAGGCCGACCGCCTGCTCGCCGCCGGCGACGTCCGGCTGGAGCCCGCCAACCACCACGACACCGTCGTGCCCATGGCCAGCGCGATCGGGCCGTCGGCGCCGGTGCTGGTCGTCGAGACGGCGCCCGACGACGGAGGCGGGCCGGTACGCGCGTTCGCGCCGGTCAACCAGGGCCCCGGCGAGGTGCCGTGGTTCGGCCGCGACACCGACGCCGCGATCGCCCGCCTGCGCCTGCTCCGCGACGTCGTCGGGCCCGCGCTCGCCGCCGTCCTCGCCCGGTCCGGGCCGCTGGACGTCCTGGCCGTGGCCGCGCAGGGCATCGCGATGGGCGACGACCTGCACATGCGCACCCAGGCCGCCACCAACCTGCTCGTGCGCAGCTGGGTGGGCCACGTCGCCGCCCTGCCCGACGACGTCCGCGGCCCGTTCGCCGACTTCCTCGCCGGCAACCACCTGTTCTTCCTCACCCCGGCCATGGCCGCGGCGAAGTCGCTGACGCTGTGGGCCACGCGGGTACCCGGGTCGACGATCGTCACGACGATGGCGCGCAACGGCACGACCTTCGGGATCCGGCTGCCGGGCTCGGACCGCTGGTACACCACCGAGGCCCCGCCGGTCGGCGAGGCGCTGTACTACTCGGGCCACAGCCCCGACGACGCCGCGCGCGACATCGGGGACAGCGCGGTGCTCGAGCTGGTGGGGATGGGCGGGCCGGCCGCCGCGAACTCGCCGGCCGTCGCGGCGTTCCTCGGCGGCAGCATGGCCGACGCGGCCGCGGCCACCGACGGCTTCCGCCGCATCTGCGCGGGCACCAGCAGTCGGTTCACCCTGCCGGCGGCCGGCTTCACGGGCACGCCGGTCGGGGTGGACCTGCGCCGCGTGGTGGCCACCGGCGTGACACCCAAGGTCACCACCGGCATCCTCGCCGCGGCCACGGGTGAGGGGCAGGTCGGCGCGGGCGTGGCGACGGCCCCGCTCGCGTGCTTCACCGACGCGCTGCTCGCCCTCGCCCAGGGCTGACGCCGTGGTCGCCGTGCTCGACGCCGGGCTCGGGGCCGCCGCGCTGCTGCGCCGCCCGGTGACCGGGCGGGTGGTGTCGGTGCACCGGCGCGCGGCCTACCTGCGGTTGGACACGCAGCGGAGCGGAGCTGGACCATCGGGGGAGGACGGGGAGCTCGTCGCGCTCGTGGCGCCCGGGGTGGAGCCGGGACCGCTGCACGTCCGCGTCACCGACCTGCCGGCCTGCCGGGCGGGCGAGCGCGTGACCGGCGACGGGTCGACGCTGGCCGGGCCACGCTGGGCGGTCGGCGGCCCGGGCACGGTGTGGCGGGGGAGTGCCCCCGCGCTCGGCCCCGTCGACGACGCGCTGCTCCGGCCGGCGCTGGACGCGGTGGCCGGGCAACCGACCCGGACCACCCTCGAGGAGCTCGCCGCGGAGCTCGGGGGCCGCGGCCCCGGCCTGACCCCGGCGGGCGACGACGTCCTCGCCGGGCTGGTGCTCGTCGCCCGGATCGCCGGCGGCGAGCCGGCCGAGCCGGGGCTGGCCGACCTCGTCGCCGGCGTCCGCACCACCGAGGTGTCCCGGGCGTTCCTGGCGTGGGCGGCGCGCGGGCAGTCGATCGCGCCCGCGCACGACTGGCTGGACGCCGTCGCCGCGGGCGACGCGGCCGAGGCCCGGCGGGCGCTCGCCCGCCTGCACGCCGTCGGCGCCGACTCCGGCCGCCACCTCGGCGCCGGCCTGGCGCTGGGGCTGTGCCGGACGGGAGCGGGTCAGCTCCCGCGGGTCGTCAGCCAGACCGCCCGGGCCACCGCCGGCCCGTCGTTGCGCCAGCGCACGTGACGGTCGGCGGGGTACTGGATGGTGTCGCCGGCGCCGATGGTGTGGCGCTCCCCGGCCACCTCGAACGCGAGCGTGCCCTCCAGCAGGTGCACGAGCTCCTCGCCGGCACCCCGGCCCTCGGACGACCCCGAGCCGTCGACGTCGACGACGACCAGCGTGCCGCCGACACGGAACCGCTCCGGCGCGGCCGTCAGCGCGGTGCGGACCGTGCCGGGCTCCTCGGTCGGCACCACCGCGCCCGCCCCGGCCGGGACGACGCTGGCCACCGCGGCCGGCCCGTCGTCGCCGACGAAGTGGCCGATCGGGCGCTCGAGCGCGTCGGCCAGCTTCAGCAGCGTCGTGATCGTCGGGACCATGTCGCCGCGCTCGACCTTGTGGATCGCGGCGGCCGAGACGTCGGCGCGCCGGGCGAGCTGCTGCAGCGACAGGCCCGCCCGCTGCCGCAGGTCCCGCACCTTCGGACCGATCGCGTCGACCACCGACTCCCAGCCGGGTGGTGACGCGCCGGGTGGCGACGACTCGGGTGCCGGCTCGGCGGTCGATCGGGCCACGGCGCTACTCCTTGACACCCACGACGCGGTCAGTATGGTCAACAAGCATCAACTTTGGTGGACATCCTGTCGGATCCGGCGCTGGACGTCGACCGGCTCCGAGCCACGCATCGTAGGGGTCGAGGAAGAGGTCCGTGTGCCGCAGAAGACCGTGATCATCGGTGGCGGGGCCGCCGGGCTGGGCGCCGCCGGCGGCGTGAAGGCCGTGGCGCCGGACGCCGAGGTCGTCGTCTACACCGAGTTCGAGGACGTCGCGTACAGCCCGTGCGGGATCCCCTACGTCCACGGCCACGAGATCCCCGACTTCGAGAAGCTGTTCCTGGCCACCAAGGAGCAGTACGTCAAGGTGGGCATCGACGTCCACTACGAGACGACGGTGTCGGCGATCGACACCCGCGCGCGCACCGTGACCGTCGAGGGCGAGGGCACCGTCGGCTACGACACACTGATCGTCGCCACGGGCTTCGAGTACGCGGACCCGGGCGTGCCCGGCGGGGACCTCGACGGCCTCTACTACGTCAAGAACATCCGCCGGGCGATGGAGTGGGACAAGGTCCTCGACTCGGTCAAGAAGGCCGTCGTCGTCCACGCGACGCCGCTGGGGGTCGAGATGACGACCTCCCTGGCCCACCGCGGGATCGAGACGCACCTGATCGACCCCCACCCGTGGCCGCTCGCCGACATGGCCGACGCGGACATCATGGCGCCCGTCGAGGAGTCGTGGCGCGAGCTCGGGGTGGTCGCGCACTTCAACACCACGCTCAAGGGCTTCGTCGGCCAGGGCCACGTCAACGCGGTGGCCACCTCGGACGGGGAGATCCCGTGCGACCTCGTCGTCGTCGCGACCCACAAGGAGCCCAACGCCCGGCTCGCGGCGGCGGCCGGCCTGCAGATCGGTTCGACCGGCGGCATCGTCGTGGACGAACGGATGGCCACGTCGGTTCCCGGCGTGTTCGCCGCGGGCGACGCCGTCGAGGTCCCCCACGGGCTGACCCGGGTGCCCCTGCAGGGCCTGACCGGCAGCCACGCCTACGCCCAGGGCAAGACCGCGGGCTCGAGCGCCGGGGGCGGCACCCGCACCTACAAGGCGGTCTACGTGCCGTGGGGCACGCCGGCCGGCAAGTGGGTCATCGGCGGCGCGTCGTTCGGCGAGACCACGGCGACCGCGCTCGGCATCCCGTACGTGCTCGGCCAGGCGCAGGGCATCTCGCGCGCCCGCTACTACCCGGGCGTCAAGCCGGTGAAGGTCAAGTTGCTCGCCGAGCCCGGCTCGCTGCGCCTCATCGGCGCGCAGATGGTCGGCCAGGAAGGCATCAAGGAGCGGGCCGACTTCCTCGCCATGGCCGTCAAGCACGGCTTCACGTTCCACGACCTCGCCGCGATGGAGAACGTCTACTCCCCGGCGATCGGGGCGCTCAACGAGCCGATCGTCGTGGCCGCGACCAACGGGCTCGACGAGCTGCGGAAGGCCGGGAAGCTCTGAGATGGCCAGAGGACGATCCAGGCCCTCCTTCTCGCGCTGGCTGCGCGAGAACTCCCAGCACTACCTGATGGTCGGCGCCCACGAGCAGCTCGCCAAGCGCTACCCGGGCACGCGCGCCCCGGCGCGCCCGCACGGTGCGCTGGAGATCGCCTGGCTGCGCGTCTTCGCCCCGGTCTACCGGGCCCTGCCCTGGCCCCTGCGCCACCGGATCCTCCGCGCGATGCCGGGCAGCCACCGCCGGACCTGGGCGCCGCCGCCCGCGCGCCGCGACCCGGCGGTCTGAGCACCGCCCACCGACCGCGGCGGGACCCGCCCGCCGGCAGCACCGCAGACGACAGAGACGAGGGGTACCAGTGGTCCAGATCGTGGGTGAGCGTGTCAGCAAGGGCGACGCGATCGTCGACTACGAGGACAAGGTCTTCGACGACATCCAGGCCGAGGCAGGCGAGAAGGCCTACATCTTCATGCACACGGTGCCCTACGAGGGCTCGGTGGGCCTGGTCAACATGCTGACCGCGACCCGCATCCGCCGGAAGGGCTTCGACACCAGCATCGTGCTCTTCGGGCCGGGGTCGCTGATGGCCTCCGCCTCGCGCGGCTACCCGAAGGTCGGCGACGAGGGCTTCCCGGGCGCGCTGGGCTACAACAAGCAGCTCCAGACGTTCATGGACGAGGGCGGCCACATCTACGCCTGTCGTTTCTCCGCCGCGATGCTCTACGGCATGCGAGAGGTCGACATGATGGAGGGCGTCAAGCCCATCAACCCGCTCGACGTCCTCGACGCCCAGCTCACCGCGCGTCGCGAGGGTGCCCTCGTGATGCAGACCTGGACCGTCTGAGCACGACGCCGTCGGTCGGAGGAGACGGGGCGGCGCACCGGGGCGCCGCCCCGGCCGGGCGCCGACCACCAGGGAGGGAGCGCACGTGGATCCGTTGGCCGACATGGGCGGCGCACCGGGGTGGGGCCCCGTCACGGCGCCTACCCCGGACGAGCCGCCGTTCGCCGAGCCGTGGGAGGGCCGGAGTTTCGCGATGACGGTCCTGACCATGGGCCGCATCTCGGGACGCAACCTCGACGCGTTCCGCTACGCGCTCGAACGGCTCGACCCGGTGTCCTACCTCGCCGACGGCTACTACGGCCGCTGGCTCAACGCCGCCGAGCTCATGCTGCAGGACTCGAGGATCCTGGCACCGGGCGCGGTCGACGCCCGGGCCCGGCGGCTGGCCGGCGAGGACGTCGAGGAGCCGGAGTTCCCCGAGCCGGAGAAGCCCGACTACGCCCCGAGCGGCCCGGGCTCGCTGCGCGAGGTCGAGGGCCCGCCGCGGTTCGCCGCGGGCGACGCGGTGCGGACGACGACCAGCCCGCGCCCGCAGGGGCCCTCGAAGCTGCCCGGCTACGTGCGCGGCCGGCGGGGCACGGTCACGGCCGTGCGGCCGGGACACCTGCTGCCCGACACCCACGCGGTGTTCCAGGGCGAGAACCCGCAGTACGTCTACACGGTGGGGTTCGACTCCGCCGAGCTCTTCGGGGACGACGCGGAGCCGTCCACCGTGCACGTGGACCTGTTCGAGTCGTACCTGGAGAGTGACCGGTGACCGACGCCCCCGCCCGTCGTCCCGAGCCCGCCCGGCGCACGGAGGCGCTGGAGTCGCTGCTGGTCGAGCGCGGGCTGATCGACCCCGCGGTGATGGACAAGTTCATCAAGACCTACGAGCAGGACGTCGGTCCCCTCAACGGGGCGAAGGTCGTCGCGAGGGCGTGGACCGATCCGGAGTACCGGGAGCGCCTGCTCGCCGAGGGCACCGCGGCGATCAAGGAGCTCGGATTCGCCGGCCCGCAGGGCGAGCACATCGTGGTGCTCGAGCAGACCGATGAGGTCCACCACGTCGTCGTCTGCACGCTGTGCTCCTGCTACCCGTGGCCGGTGCTCGGCCTGCCGCCGAGCTGGTACAAGGACCCCGCCTACCGTGCCCGGGTCGTGCGCGAGCCCCGCGCGGTGCTGCGCGAGATGGGCTGCGAGGTGCCGGAGGGCAAGAAGATCGAGGTGTGGGACTCCTCGTCCGAGGTGCGCTACCTGGTCCTGCCCCAGCAGCCGGCGGGCACCGAGGGCTGGGATGCCGAGGCCCTCACCCCGCTCGTCACCCGCGACGCGATGGTCGGCGTGGCGACGGTGACCTCCCCAACCGAGGCCGGGCCGTGACGCAGGCCGTGACCAGCGTGCTGGACACCGCCGGCCCGGCCGCCCCGCCGCGCAGCAACGGCGAGCTGGTCTTCGGTGAGCCCTGGGAGAGCCGCGCCTTCGGCATGGCGGTGACCCTCGCCGACGCCGGCGCGTTCACGTGGGACGACTTCCGCGACCGGCTCGTCGCGCGCATCGGGGCCTGGGAGGCCGAGCACGGGCTCGACGACCCGACCTTCCGGTACTACGCCTGCTGGCTCGACGCCCTCGAGGACGTGCTCGTCGACCGCGGCGCGATCGGGGACGCGGACGTCACCGAGCGCTCCGTCGCCTTCGCCGCCCGCCCCGCGGGTCACGACCACCGCGACGACGGCCACGGCCACGGCCACTAGTCATCGGGCCGCCCGCGCGGCGCCCGCCCGCACCTCCTCGTACACCGCGAGGTGCCGGCGGGCGCTGGCCGCCCAGGTCCACCGCGCCACGGTCCTGCGCCCGCCCTCGCGCAGCCGCCGGCGCAGGGCCCGGTCGGCGTACATCTCCTGCATCGCGCGGGCGAGCGCCGTGGCGTCACCGGTGGCCGGCATGAGCGCGTCGTAGCGGTTCATCAGGTACTCGCGGAACACCGGGAGGTCGCCGGCGATCACCGGCAGGTCGGCGGCCATCGCCTCGAGCACCGCGAGTCCCCAGCCCTCCTGCAGCGACGGGAAGCACAGGGCGTCCGCGCTGCGGTACCAGGCGCCGAGGTCGGCCTCGGACAGCGTGCCGAGCAGCACGACGTCGCGCCCGAGCTCCAGGCCGAGCTCGGGCAGGCGGGCGAGGGTCTCGGTGCGGTAGGCCGCGTAGTCGCGGAACGAGTGCCCGCCGACGATCGCGAGCATCGGCGGGTGCGGCATGCGCGCGCACAGCCGGGCCAGGGCCTCGAACGCGACGTGCGTCCCCTTGCGTGGCTCGACCCCGCCGACGCCCAGGAAGAGGAAGCGGTCCTGCGCGCCGATCGAGGCGCGCAGCTCGGCGATGCGCCCGGGTGTCACCGGGGGGAAGCGGTCGGGGTCGACGCCGTTGGGCACGACCGTCGTCTCCCGCCCGTGCTCGTCGCGCAGGATCCGGCGCCACTGCTCGCTGACCACCAGCACGCGGTCGGGCTCGCGGATCGCCGCGCGCTGGCAGTCGATCAGCGCCCGGGTGGTGAAGTCGTCGACGTGGTGGACGGTGCGCACCACCGACACCGGCGCGCCCGCGTCCCGGACCCGGGCGGCCGCCCGCGCGGCGATGCAGTCCTGGGTGTGCAGCACGTCGAACCGCGAGGCCATGTCGCCCAGCGCGCCGGAGAGCAGGTCGATCGAGGCGAACACCCGGTCGGACAGCGAGCCGCCCCGCGGCGGAGCCGGCAGCACGGTGCACGGCACGGTGGTCGGGCGGAAGAGCCCGGCCGCCGGGTCGCCCTGGGTGACGACGTGCACCGCCTGTCCGGCGGCCTGCAGGGCCTCGGCGAGGGCGAGGGTGTGCACCATCCCGCCACGCGGCGACGTCGAGTGCGTGACGAGGGCGAGCTCGGTCACCGCGCCCGCTCCGCGGCCTGCGCCGGCAGCGCCGTGAGTTCAACGATGCCCGGCTCGCGCCGGGCGATCGCCGCCGCCGCGAGGGCCGCTCGCGCGGCCGTCCCGGTGACGACGCACCCGGCGTCGCGGAACGCGCGGCGCTGGGCCTCGAGGTCCTGCGGGTCGCCCTCGGTGCCGAGCACGTAGACCACGACCCGCGGCCCGCCGCCCGTGGTGATGCGCGCGCACTCGCCCGCGAGCGCGGCCGCGGGATCGGGGTGCGCGCCGTAGCCGAGCACGACGTCGAGCACGATCGCCGCGACGTCGGGGTCGCGGCCCTGCTCGCGCAGGTGCTCCAGACGGGCCTCGGGGTCGATCATCGGGTGCGGCCGGCCCTGGGTGTACTCCTCCTCGCCGAGGTCGAGGCACACGTGGCTGCCCGGCGGCGCGGGCACCGCGAGGTCGTGATCGAGCGGGGTGTTCGACCACACCGGGCCGAGCACCCGGTCCAGCACGACCAGCGACTCGTAGCAGAGCGTGCCCCCGGAGTAGAGCCCGCGCACCAGCGTGCGCTCCGGCCCGATCGCCGCGATCGCCTCCTCGACCTGCGCGCGCAGCCCCGCGGCCGGGTCGGGCGCCGGGCGCCCGAGGACCCCGAGCGTGGCCAGCGCTCCCGCCTCGAGCGTCGGGGCCTGGACCACGGTCACCGGCGCGCCGAGCGACTCGTCCATCCCGATGAGGGCCGCGACCAGGGGCGTGTCCCCGGCCTCGGCCACGACGGCGCGGGCGACGTCGGGGTCCGGCGGCTTGGAGACGAGCAGGATCGCGTCGGTGGCCGGGTCCGCGGCCAGCGTGCGCACCGCGAGCCGGCCCATGAGCCCGCGCACGCGCGCGGAGAGGTCGCGCCCGCCCAGGCCGATCACCTGGGTCACGCCGACGCCGTGGCGATCGAGCAGCGACGCGACCTCCTGGGCGCCGGTGCCCGCTGCGGCGACCACACCGACCGCTCCCGTGCGCTGCGCCACCGGCGCCACCACGTTGGCGAACCCCAGGCACGTGTGGCCGAGCATGGCCGTGCCCGCCCCCGGCCCCATGACGAGCCGGCCGAGCGCCGCCGCCCGCGTCTTGAGCTCGACCTCGTCGTCGAGCGACACGTTGTCGCTGAACAGCAGCACGTCGAGCCCGGCACCCAGGGCCTGGTGGGTCTCCAGGGCGGCGTAGTCGCCCGGCACCGAGATCACCGCGACGTTGCTCGTGGCCTGCCGCCCGACGGCCTCGGCCAGCGAGCGCGGGTCGGGCTCGGCGAGCCCGGCCCCGCCGGCGGCCGTGCGCGGGGCGAACGCCGCCGCGCGTCCCGCCTCCTGGGCGGCGTCGCGGGCCGCGTCGGTGTCGGCCCGCACGGCGAGGAACAGGTCGCCCGGGCCGGCGCCGTCCCAGTCGGCCGGGTCGAAGCCCTCGTCGCGCAGCGTCGCGAGGTTGGCCTCGGTGGCCATCGCGACCGCCGCCCAGTCGACGCCGGGCACCTCGCGCATGGCGCGCGTGCCCGAGAGCTGCACGACCGAGTCGAGGTAGGTGTCCGGGAACAGGAGCACGGCCGCGCTCGTCGAGGGGGTCATCGCACGCCCGCCACGATCCGCGTGCCGGTGCGTTCCGTGCCGTAGGCGTCGCCCAGGTCCAGCGACGGCCCCGCGCGGTCGGCCGTCGTGATCACCGCCGTGCGGCCGCCCTCGCGGATGAACCGCACGGCCGCCCGGACCTTCGGGCCCATGCTGCCGTCGGGGAACTGGCCGTCCTCGAGGTGCTTCGCGGCCTCGTCGACGGTCATCTCGTCGATCGCCCGGCGGTCCGGGGTGTCGAAGTCGACGAACACCTTCTCGGTGTCGGTGACCAGCACCAGCGCGTCGGCGTTCACCGACGCGGCCAGGCGCTGGGCGGTGAAGTCCTTGTCGATGACGGCGTCGATGCCCTCGAGGCCGTGGTCGCCCGCGATCACCGGGATGCCGCCGCCCCCGCCCGCGACGACGATCATGTGCTGCTCGATGAGCGCGCGGACGGCGTCGACCTCGACGATCCCGACCGGCTTGGGCGAGGGGACGACGCGGCGGTGACCGCGCTCGCCGTCGCGCACCATGTCCCAGCCGCGCTCCCGGACGAGGTCGGCCGCCTGGTCGCGGGTGAAGTACGGCCCGACCGGCTTGCTCGGGCGCTCGAAGGCGGGGTCGGTGGGGTCGACCATGACGTGGGTGACCACCGAGACGACGCCGGGCAGCCGCCCGCGCCCCTCCGCGAGCAGCGCGAGGCTCAGCAGGCTGCCGAGCTGGCCCTGGGTCATCGAGTTGACGCAGAACAGCGGCAGCGCGGGGACGATCGACGCCGCCTCGTCCTGCTGGATGGCGAGGTTGCCGACCTGGGGCCCGTTGCCGTGGACGAGCACGACGTTCCACCCGGCGTCGCGCAGCGCGCAGACCGCACGGGCCATGTCGTGCGCGTTGGCGGCCTGCTCGGCGTAGGTCCCGGCCTGGCCGCCCCGGGTGATGGCGTTCCCGCCGAGGGCGACCACTGCGGTCCTGGGCATCTGTGGATCACTCCCGGGGTCGCGGGTGGCGGGGCGCCGTCTCCATGATGAGCACGGTCCGTCTACTATAGTGGACATCATGAGCGGTCCGTCGCCCTCCGCGGAAGGGGCCACCGGGAGCACCGCGCTCGAGCGGGCGCGGGCACGGTGGCGCGCGACCGGCGACCGGGTGTGGTCGATCGCCGTCGTCGACGGCGAGGAGTACCGGCGCGTCGCCGGGCTCGTCGGCGGCGTGCTCGAGCGCGTGCGCGCGTGCACGCCGACGGTCGAGAGCCTGCTCGCCCTCGACGCCGACCCGACCCCGCTGCTCGGTCCCGACGGCGACCGCCGGGTGCTCGAGGCCGCCCTGGCCGTGCGCGGCGACGAGCTGATCGCCGCGCGGGCGCGCGACCGGCGGATCGCCGCGATCGCGGCGGCGCGGGCGGCCGGCGAGACGTGGGTGGTGCTCGACGAGACGGCGGGGTCGTCGCAGCGCACGGTCGAGATGCACCTCGCGACGGGGCTCGCGCTGGTCGCGACGGCGGACCCGTACGCGGGCGACGAGCCCTACGCGCTGGGCGAGGTGGTCCTCGACGCGGCGACCGGCGACCCCCTGGCGGGCGAGGCGGACGACGAGGGCGCGGAGACCGCCTTCGCCGACGCGGCCGCGTGGCGGGCCGAGCGCGCGCGCCGCCGTGCCGAGATCGGGTCCCTTGACGGCGGCGACACGATGCTTTCCGATAAGAGACGGCCGTAGCTTTTCGTCAACGTAGGGCGGGTGGGGCATGACCGGCGTGGTGGACCCGGGGTCGCTGACCGCGGACGTGCCCGACCCGGCGGCGATCGCGTCGGTCATCGTGGCCGTGCAGAGCGCCGGCATCCGTCTCGAGACGGCCGTGGAGACCCGCACGGGCGGGGCCGGGCCCACCGACGCCGGCATGCTGTGGATCGAGGGCTTCCCGGTCACCGTGCCGACCAGCAGCGGCTCGCCGTACGTGCTGCGCGCCGAGGACAACGGCGCCCAGGGGCTCTACCGCGACGACGTGCGGCTCGCGTCGGTCACCGGCGCGCGGCGCCCCCGCTTCTACGACCGCACCACCGCCGACGGCACCCCGTACTGGAAGATCGCCCTGCTGCACCTGGACTCGCTGGCGAGCACGGTCGTGCAGGCGTGCAACTACTGGAACACCGCCGACCAGTGCGCCTTCTGCGGGATCGGGGTCTCGCTCGACGCCGGGTCCACCGTGGCCCGGAAGACGCCCGAGCAGCTCGCCGAGGTCGCCGTCGCGGCGAAGGAGCTCGACGGCGCCGTCGACGCCACGCTGACCACCGGCAGCTCCGTCGCCGCCGACCGCGGCGCCCGCTACGTCGCGCGGTGCGGCCGCGCCGTCAAGGACGCCGCGGGGCTGCCCGTCGAGATCCAGTTCGAGCCGCCGCGTGACCTCGCGATCCTCGACGAGGTCCACGGCACCGGCGGGGCCGACGCGGTGGGCATCCACGTCGAGACGTTCGACCCCGCGGTGCTCGCCCGCGTCGCACCGGGCAAGGCGCGCACCGGCCTGGACACCTACTACCGCACCTGGGAGCGCGCGGTCGCGCTGTGGGGCCGCGGCCGCGTGTCGACCTACGTCATCCTCGGCATGGGCGAGGACCCGGACCTCACCGTCGAGGGCTGCCGGCGCGCGATCGACATCGGGGTCTACCCCTTCGTGGTGCCGCTGCGCCCGGTCGCCGGGAGCCTGCTCGCCGACGCCACCCCGCCGGACGCGGCGTACACCGACCGCGTGTACCAGAAGGTGGCGGCGTACATGACCGAGCGGAACATGTCGTCGGCGGACGCGGTGGCCGGCTGCGCGCGCTGCCAGGCCTGCTCGGCGCTGAACGCCGTGCAGCCGCTGCTGCAGATCGGGCGCCGCCCGGGGAGCGGGTCGTGACGCGCTCGCTCGCGCGCTCCGTGGTGTGCGCGGTGGCGACCGGCGACGCCGAGCTCGCCGAGCACCACCGGGTGCGCCGCGCGGTGTTCGTCGCCGAGCAGGGCATCTTCACCGGCGACGACCTCGACCCGCACGACGCCCGCGACGACGTGCGGCACGTCGTCGCCCGTGTCGGGGAGACCGTGGTCGGCACCGTCCGGCTCTTCCCGCTCGACCCGGCGACGGGGACCTGGCAGGGCGACCGGCTGGCCGTCCTCGACCGGTGGCGCACGGCGGGCGCGGGCGCGCCGCTGGTGCGCTTCGCGGTGGCGACGGCGGCGGCCGCGGGCGGGCGGCGGATGGTGGCGCACGTCCAGCCCGCCAACCAGCGCTTCTTCGAGCGCCTGGGCTGGGTCGCGCACGGCGCCGAGCAGTACGCCGGCCACCCGCACGTGCTGATGACGATCGGGCTGGGGCCCTCAGCGGGGGACGGCCAGGCGCCCCTGCTCGACGAACCGGCCCCGCAGCTCGGCGGGTAGCCCGGCGGCGATGCGGTCGCGCGCGGGCGTGCGGGTCGAGGGTGCCCCGACCTGCGCGATCACCAGGTCCGAGCGGGTGCGCACGGCGGCGGCCGCCGCCTCCTCGTCACGGTGGAGGTGGGTGAGGGCCAGGGCCTCGTACTTGGTCGAGCGGTAGGCGCGGGCCATCCCGAGCAGCTCCTCGGCCCGGGCCGGCTCCCAGCGCGCCTGCATCTCGACCAGGCGCATGGCCGCGCGCGGGCGGAACGGCAGCGACCGGTCGAGCAGGGGGGCCGCGGCCTCCACCGTCGCGCCGGCGTCGTCGTCCTTGCCGTCGAGGAGCAGGCAGTCGGCGAGGGCGAGCAGCGCGTGCAGCTCCTGCTCCAGCTCGAGGGCGCCGCCGCCGCGGTGGGCGAGGTCGACGGCGACCTCGGCGTGCTCGTAGGCCCGCCGGAGGTCGCCGAGCTCCTGCCACAACCACGATGTGGTGGTCTCGATGCCTGCGCGGTAGTAGCCGACGCCGGCGTCGTCGATGAGCCGCCGGGCGCGGTCGAGGGCGCGCAGGGCGCCGGCGAAGTCACCGGCGTCGCCGCGCGCGAGCCCGCAGAAGAACAGGCTCTGCAGCAGCGTCCGGAACTCGCCGGTGGCCCGGCACAGCGCGACGGCGCGCTCCAGCACCGCACGCGCCTCGGCGAAGCGGTCCATGTGCTGGAGCAGGGCGCCGCGGTAGGCCATCGCCACCGCCCCGAGGGCGTCGTCGGTACCGACGGCGAGCACCTGCTGGTAGGCGTGGGTGGCGCCGGTGTAGTCGCCGTCCCAGTGCCGGACCCGGCCGAGCAGCAGCAGCGAGCTGCGCCGCGCGCCCGGCGCCGCGGCGGCGGACTCGGCGAGGTGCCCGGCCCGCTCGGCGAGGTCGACGGCGGCGAAGGCGTCGCGCGCCCACAGGGCCGTCCAGCCCAGGGCCTCGAGCGCCCGCGCCTCGAGCTCCTCGTCGCCCAGCGCGCGGGCGAGGACCAGGGCGGCGTCGTGGTCGGCGTGCGCCTCGTCGAACCGGCCGAGGTCGCAGCGCACCTGCCCCCGGCGCAGCAGCACCGTCGTGCGCAGGGCGACGTCGCCCGCCCGCTGCGCGCTCGCCAGTGCCGAGGTGAGCAGGCGCTCGGCCTCGAGGTGGGCGAACGAGAGGTGCGCGGCGTCGGCGGCCCCGAGCCACCCCCGCGCCGCGGCGGCGTGGTCGCCGGCGGCGCTGTGGTGCCCTGCCGCCGCCTCCGGCCGGTCGGCGAGCAGCTCCGCCGCGCGCCGGTGGCGGCTCACGCGTACCGGGAGCTCCGCGCGGGCGTAGGCGACGGCGCGGACGATGTCGTTGGCGAAGCGGTAGCGCCCGCCGTCGGGCGCGAGGAGCCCCGCCCGCACCGCGCGCTCGGCGCGCCGCGCGCACTCCTCGGGGCCCACGCCCGCCAGGGCGGACGCGTCGTCGAGGGAGAACGACGACCCGAGCACGGCGGCCTGGCCGAGCAGGACCGTGACGTCCTCGGCGGTGTCGTCGAGGCGGCGGTCGAGCAGGTCGTGGAGCGTGCCGGGGACCACCGGGCCCGCCCCGGCCCCGGGCGCCGGTCCGGGGTGGCGCAGCAGCTCGCCGACCAGCAACGGGGAGCCGCCGGTCCACGCGAAGAACGCGTCCGGGTCGTACCCGCGGCCGGAAGCCACGAGCAGCGCGGTCACCGCCCGCTGCGGGAGCGGCCCGACCGTCAGGTGGGTGGCGACGTCGAGCAGGCCCTCGGCGGCGCCGCGCTCCTCGGCGGAACGCTCGACGGCCAGCACGAGGACCCGGCGCGCGGCCAGGCGCGTCGCGAGCACGTGCAGGGCCTCGACGGTCGTCTGGCCCGCGTGGTGCAGGTCCTCGACGACGAGCAGCACCGGGTGGACCTCCGCGCTGCGCCCGAACAGCTCGGCGAGCGCGAGCAGGGTCCGCCGACGACCCAGCTCGTCGGCGGCCCGGCGGGTGCCGTCCCCGCCGCGCCCGGCGAGCTCGGGGACCAGCTCGCCGAGGGCCTCGGCCTCGGCCGGGCCGAGCAGGGGCGTACCCCCGTCACCCCCCTGTCGGCCGGTCAGTGCCCGGGCCGCCTCGGCCAGCGGCTGCAGGTACAGCGACCGCTCGGCCTCGTAGCAGCGGACCTCCACCACCGTGCCGCCCGCCGCCCGCGCCTCGCCGGCGAGCACCCGCGCGAGCGCGCTCTTGCCGATGCCCGCCTCGCCGGTGACGAGGACGAGACCTCCGTGGCCGCGCGTCGCCGCCGACCACGCCCGACGGAGCTGGGCGAGCTCGGGATCGCGCCCGTGGACGGCCGTCCCCGGCGCGTCGGCGCGGTCGTCCCGGTGCAGCAACGAGCGGTAGATCTCCTGGGTCGCCGGGGAGGGGTCGGCGCCGAGCTCCTCGGACAGCGCACGGCGCAGCTGCTCGTAGGCGGCGAGCGCGGCGCCGTCGGCGCCTTGGCGGATGTGGGCGCGCATGAGGGCGCGGCAGGCGGGCTCGTCGAGGGCGTCGGCGGCCAGGGCCCGCCCGGCGAGGTCGATGGCCGTGCGGTCCTCGCCGAGGGCGAGGGCGGCGGTCCAGTGGCACGAGCGGGCGCGCGAGAGCGTCAGGGCCACGAGGCGGCGGATCTCCTCGGCCCACGGCGCGTCGGGCTCGCCGACCAGCGCGGTCCCGCGCCCGAGGAGGTCCTCCGCGGCCTGCGCACCCGTGACCGCTCGCAGGACCATGCCGCGCTCGAGGTCGCGCTCGGCCTCCTCGACCAGCGCGAGGCCCTCGTGCACGTCGACGGTGGTGGTGGCGTCGCGGACCAGGCGGTAGCCGCCCGGGTCGCCCTCGATCCGCGCGCGGCCCACGGCCCGGCGCAGCCGGCTGACCAGCGCGGCGAGGTTCCGGCCGGCTCGGTCGGGCGGGCCGTCGGGCCAGAGCGCGCCCACGAGGGTGTCGGCGGGCACGAAGCGGCCCTGGTGGGCGGCCAGCACGACCAGCAGCCGCTGGGCGCGGCCGTGGGGCACCGTTGCCGGGGCGCGCTCGTCCACGCCCTCGACCGCGAACCGGCCGACGAGCCGGATCCGCAGGCCGCCCGTGGTCATCACCGGGTGATGCTACGACCGGCGGGATGGTCGCGGTCACACATCGCGGCCGGAGGCCCACGTCGGGTGCCGGGCGCGGTTGGACGCCCCCGATCCGGACACCCCGCGTGCGTGGGCGTGGATGCTGGTGGTGTGGACGGCGAGGGTCTCCGGGACGGGTTGTTCGGTCCGACGTCGGTGACGTGGCGGGTGCAGCTCGAGCCCGTGCTGTGGGTCGCGGGCATGCGGGCGCTGCTGCTGCAGTCACTGCACCCGCAGGTCATGCGCGCGACCTACCAGAACTCGGCGCTGTTCGACCCGAAGAAGGCCTGGCCGCGGTTCCAGCGCACGGTCGGGTTCGTCGGCACGCGCACGTTCGGCTCGACGGCCGACGTGGAGAACGCCGCGAGCCGGGTGCGCCGCCTGCACGCCTCGCTGCGCGGCCGGGACGCCGACGGTTCGGTGATCGCCCTCGACGACCCCGAGAACCTGCTCTGGGTGCACAACGCCGAGATCGACTCGTACGTCTCCGTGGCGCGCCGGGCCGGGGTGGTCGACGACGCCGAGGCGGACGCCTACGTCGCCGAGAGCGTGCGGGCCGCCGAGGTCGTCGGCCTGGACCCGGCGATCGTGCCGGCGTCGCGGGCCGAGCTCGCCGCCTATTTCGACCGCCTCCGCCCGCAGCTGCGGCTCACCGACGAGGCCCGCCACGGCGTCGGCGGACTGCTGACCCCGCAGCCGAGCGCGCCGACGGGCATCGCCGTGACGCTCTCGTCGATCGCCGCGATCTCGTTCGCCACGCTGCCCCGCTGGGCGCGCAGGATGTACGGGCTGCCGGGCCTGCCCACCACCGACCTCGGCGTCACCCTCGCCCTGCGGGCGCTCTACAAGGCCACGACGATCCTGCCCGACATCCCCGCCCCGCCGGACGTCGCCCGCGCCCGCCGCCTCGTCCGCGAGGCCCGCGCCGCGGGCTGAGGCTCGGGCGGCCGTCACCCCGCCGGCACGGCCACGACGACGAGACCGTCGAGCTCCGGCAGGTCGCCCGGGTTCGCGGTGTACAGCGGCATCGCGCGGGAGAGGGCGACGGCGGCGATCATCGCGTCGTAGCTGCGCGCCTGCGGCGTGCGCCCCGCCCCGCGCAGCGCGGCCGCGACCCGGCCGAAGGCGCGCGCGGCGGCGGCGTCGAAGGGCAGCGGGTCGAAGTCGGCCTCCGCCTGCTGGAGCACCGCCTGCCGGGCCGCGCGCTCGGCCTCGGTGCGCGCGACGAGCGGGCCCACCGAGAGCTCGGCGAGCGTGACGGCGGAGATCCAGGGCGTGCGCGGCAGCAGCGCCGGGTCCCGCAGGCGCGGGAGGGCGATCACCGCGCTGGTGTCGAGCAGGCCGTCGGCGTCGGCCGCGGCGGTCACAGCGACGGGTCGGCGACGCCGTCGACGTCCGCGCGGAAGGCCGCGGGATCGAGCACGGGCAACGCCTGCCACCGCGTGAGCAGCGCCTCGCGCGTCAGACGCGGGCGGGGGAGCGGTCGGAGCTCACCGACCGGCTCGCCGTCGCGGGTGACCGTGAGCGACTCGCCGGCGGCGACGCGGGCGAGCACCTCGCCGCCCGCGTTGCGGAGCTCGCGGATCGTGACGTCGTCCACGCCACACAGCGTATCACCGGTGAGACACCCCGATTCGGCGGGCGGTGGGCGAGAATCGACCCGTTCCCGACCCTCGCCGAGGAGGTCCCGTGGCCGTGACCGAGGCCTACATCGTCGACGCCGTCCGCTCGCCGGTCGGGACGCGCAAGGGCGCGCTGGCCGACGTGCACCCCGCCGACCTCGGCGCGCACGCGCTGACCGCCCTGGTGGAGCGCACCGGCATCGACCCCGGCGCCGTCGAGGACGTCCTCATGGGCTGCGTGAGCCAGCTCGGTCCGCAGGCCGGGGTCATCGGGCGCACGGCCTGGCTCTCGGCCGGCTTCCCCGAGCACGTCCCGGGCGTGACGATCAACCGCGCCTGCGGGTCGTCGCAGCAGGCGCTGCACTTCGCCGCGCAGGCCGTGCTCTCGGGCACGCAGGACCTCGTCATCGCCGCGGGCGTGGAGAACATGGCGATCGTCCCCATCGACGCCAACGCCGCCGTCCTCGAGAAGATGGGCACGCGGCGCGAGGGCCCGGGCTGGATCGGGCGCTACGGCGAGCAGGAGATCAGCCAGTTCCGCGGCGCGCAGCTCATCGCCGAGAAGTGGGGCCTGCGCCGCCCGCAGCTCGAGGAGTTCGCCGTCGAGAGCCACCGCCGCGCGGCGCGGGCCACCGACGAGGGCCGGTTCACGGGCCAGATCGCCCCGCTGAACGGCCTCGACCGCGACGAGGGCATCCGGCCCGACGCGAACGTGGAGAAGATGTCCACGCTGCCCGCGCTGCGCGAGGGCTACGAGCTCACGGCGGCGGTGTCCAGCCAGGTCTCGGTCGGGTCAGCGGCGCTGCTGGTCGCGTCGGAGGCGGCGCTGCACACCCACGGGCTGACGCCGATCGCGAAGATCACGACGCTGTCGGTGGTCGGCGAGGACCCGGTCTTCATGCTCACCGGCCCGATCCCGGCGACCCGCGACGTCCTGCGCCGTGCCGGGCTGACGATCGACGACATCGACCTGTTCGAGTGCAACGAGGCCTTCGCGCCCGTCGTGCTCGCGTGGGCGCAGGAGACCGGCGCGCCGCTCGAGCGCACCAACGTCAACGGCGGCGCCATCGCCATGGGGCACCCGCTCGGCGCGACCGGCGCGGTGCTCGCCACCAAGCTCGTCCACGAGCTGGCGCGCACCGGCGGCACCCGCGGCCTGCAGACGATGTGCGAGGGCGGCGGCCAGTCCAACGCCACGATCATCGAGAGGGTCTGACACCCTCCGGCCCATGGAGCTCACCGACCGCGTCGCCGTCGTCACCGGGGCCGGCGGCGGCATCGGCCGCGCGCTCGTCACGGCCCTGGCCGGGGCGGGGGCACGGGTCGTCGCCACCGACGTCGGGGTCCCGGACGCCCCGATCGCCGCGCTCGCCCGGCCCCTCGACGTCACCGACGCCGACGCCACCGCCGCCCTCGTCGCCGAGGTCGAGCGGGAGATCGGGCCCGTCGACGTCTTCCTCGCCAACGCGGGCGTCGCCGCGGGCACCGACCCGGTGGACACCCCCGACGACGTCTGGGACACCGTCCTCGACGTCAACGTCCGCGCCCACATCGCGGCCGCGAAGGTGCTCCTGCCCGGATGGCTCGAGCGCGGCGAGGGCTACTTCGTCGCGACGGCGTCGGCGGCGGGCCTGCTCACCCAGATCGGCTCGGCGCCCTACGCGGTCAGCAAGCACGCGGCGGTCGCCTTCGCCGAGTGGCTCTCGGTGACCTACGGCGCCCGGGGCGTCCGCGTCAGCACGCTCGCGCCGATGGGCGTGGCGACGGCGATGCTCGACACCGGAGCCGACGAGGGCGGGATGTCCGCCGCTGCAACGGGCGCGGTGCGCGCCGCGGGGGAGGTGCTGAGCCCCGAGGCGGTGGCCGACGCGGTCGTCGCGGGCATCGCGCGCGAGGAGTTCCTCATCCTGCCCCACCCCGAGGTGCTGACCTTCTTCCGCCGCAAGGCCGACGACTACGAGCGCTGGCTCGCCGGGATGCGCCGACTCCAGGACTCCGTCACTCGCTCGGCCGAGTAGGGCGGGGTTTGATGGTGACTTAGGGTCACTGTCATGACGGAGCTGACCCGGCCGTGGCTCGACCGGCTGCTGGTACGCCCGGTCGTCCCCGGGCTGCTCGAGGCCGAGCGCCGCCGGGTGCGACGCAAGCGGGCGGCGGCCGCCGGGTGGCTGGTCCTCGCGATCGCGGCGGTCGCGTGGTGGTGCCTCACGACCGAGTACGCCGCGATCGCGTTCGGGGTCACCGTGGGCGCGGTGGCGATGGCGTGGGGCGAGTGGTTCGTGACGGCGCTCGACGTCGACCGCCTCCGTGCCCTCGACGACGGCCTGCTGGTGCTGCTCGCCGGCCGGGAGCCACGGGAGCCGTGCCCGGCGGTCGAGGTCGAGCTCCTCGACGGCGGTGCCGGGGACACGCTCGTGCGGTGGGACGGCCGCGACGCGGCGCTGTGGACGGCCGACGGGCGGGTGGCCCCGATCCACGGGGGCGTCGCCGGGACGGCCGGCCCGCCGTCGGCGGTGCAGCGCCGGGTCCTCGGGCCGGGCGTCGAGGAGCTGGTCACCACGACCGGCGCGTTCGTCGCCGTCGGCGCCGGGTGGGTCGACGACGTGGGCCGGATCTGGACGCTGCCCCGCGCGGAGGTGCTGGCAGGGCGGGCGGAGGGCACGGTCAGCTGGCCGGCCGACACCGGGCCCGAGGCGTTCGTCGGGCTGCTCGCGGCCGTCGCGCCCCGCCGAACGGCGGCCCCCGGAGCGCGCTCCGGTCCCCGGCACGCGGGCGTGCCGCTGACGCCCCGGCGCGCGGCGGGCTGAGGCCTTCCCGCACGGGCTCCGCGGTGCCACGCTGCGGGCCGTGGCGGACACCCGGTCGATGGCCCGCGAGGAGCGCGCCGAGCTCGCCGACCTCCTGGCGGGCCTCGCGCCCGAGCAGTGGGACGCCCCGACGCTGTGCGCCGGATGGGCGGTGCGCGACGTCGTCGCGCACGTGATCGGCTACGACGCGATGGGCCTCGGCGGGTTCGCCGCGAACCTGGCCGCGTCGGGGTTCCGGCCCGACCGCGCCAACCAGCGCGCCGTCGACGCCCTGCGCGACCACAGCCCCGCGGGCCTCGTCGAGCTCGTGCGCCGCTACGAGACGCCCCACGGCCTGACGGCGATGTTCGGCGGCCGGATCGCGCTGACCGACGGCGCGATCCACCAGCAGGACATCCGCCGCCCGCTGGGCCTGCCGCGCACGATCCCCGCCGACCGGCTGCGCGAGGTGCTCGACTACGCGATGGTTGCCCCGCCCGTCGGGGCGTCGTCGCGCATCCGCGGGCTGCGTCTCGTCGCCACCGACGTCGACTGGAGCCGGGGCAGCGGACCCGAGGTGACCGGGCCGGGGGAGGCGCTGCTCATGGCCGCCGCCGGGCGCGCCGACGCGCTGGACGAGCTCGAGGGGCCGGGGCACGCGACGTTCGCCCGCCGCGTCGCCGGCTGAGGCCTAGGGTCGGTCGGGTGGACGTCCGACTCTGGTTCGACCCGATCTGCCCCTTCTGCTGGATGACCAGCAAGTGGCTGCGCCTCGTCGCCGGGCAGCGCGACCTCGCCATCGAGTGGCGGTTCATCTCGCTGCGGCTGGTCAACGCCGGCGTGGACTACGACGCGCAGTTCCCACCCGAGTACGAGGCGGGCCACCTCGCGGGGCTGCGGGGGCTGCGCGTCGCGGCGCGGACCCGCAAGGAGCACGGGGTCGAGGCCCTCGACCGGCTGCAGTGGGCGTTCGGGAACCACGTCTTCGAGCGGGAGCCCGTGCCCGACACCGCGGCGGCGCGGCAGGAGCAGGGCAGCGACGCGTTCCTGGAGCGGGTGCTCGCGAGCGCCGGCCTGCCCGCCGAGCTCGTCGCGGCGGCGGGCGACACCGCCTGGGACGAGGTCGTGCAGGCCGAGACCGACGAGGCGCTCGCGCTGACCGGCCGCGACGTCGGCACGCCGATCATCCAGGTCGACCCGCCCGCCGGGCTCGCGTTCTTCGGCCCGGTGATCAGCCGGATGCCGACCGAGGAGCAGGCCGGTGAGCTGTGGGACCACGCCGTCGGGCTCGCCCGCTTCCCGGGCTTCGCCGAGCTCAAGCGCAGCCTGCGCGAGCAGCCCCAGCTGCCCTCGTTCGGGGTCGGCACCGACCAGGTCGGCGTCACCGAGGACTGGCACGGCGGCAGCCGCCGCCAGCACCGCTGACCCTCAGTAGACCGAGAGCTGGTAGTCCCCGCGGCCGTCGTCCCAGTCCATCGTGACGAGGTCGCGGGCGCGGGCGGCGCGGGCGAAGGCCAGGAAGTTGGAGAACCCGTAGCGCTTCTCCGAGAACCCCGGCTCGCGCTTGCGCATCTGGTCCTTGAGCCCCGAGAGCTGGGGCGGAGCGCCGGCCTGGTCCTCCAGGTCGCGCACGGTCGTCGCGAAGAGGGCGAACGCCTCGTCCTCGGCCGAGGCGTCCTCGGGGAACGCCACCTCGGGGTCGCCGGCGGCCGTGCCGGGGGCGAGGGTGAGGACGCCGCGGTGCTCGAGGTGGCGCAGCAGCTCACCGAACCCGCGGAAGCCGTGGTCGCCCTCGTCGAACGTGGGGTCCTTGCGCAGGATCGCGCGCTTCAGCGTCGAGGCCCGGACCGGCCCGTCGGTGGCGCGGGCCAGGCCCGAGAGGGTGCTGGTGACGACGGCGGCGAGGTCGGGATCGGACGTCGCGGGGCCGGGGTCCTCGACCTCGGGCTCCGGCTCCACGGGCTCGGGGGCGACGGCCGGGGGGCTCGAGCGGCGGCGGGACGGCCGCGCCGGTACCGGGCGCCCCTCGACCCCGGGCAGGCGGTCGTAGAAGAGGAACTCGTCGCACGCCGCGGGCAGCAGCTTCGACGTCGACGACTGCACGCCGATGCCGATGACGCGCTTGTCCATCTCGCGCAGCTTGTGCATCAGCGGGGTGAAGTCGGAGTCGCCGGTGCCGATGGCGAACGTGGTGACGAAGCCGCGCTCGTAGGCGAGCTCGATCGCGTCGACCGCCATCTTGATGTCGGCCGCGTTCTTGCGGGAGCCGCCGATGCGCTGCGGGATCTCGATCAGCTCGACCTGGGCGCGGGCGAGCAGGCGGCGGTCCTCGTCGAACGCCGACCAGTCGCCGTACGCCCGCCGCGTCACCACCCGGCCCCGCTCGGCCAGCGCGTCGGCGACCGGCCCGAAGTCGAACGGCGACACCCCGAGCCCGTCGCGCGCCCCGATCGCGAGGTTCTCGTAGTCGAGGAACAGGGCGATGCGTTCGTCCTCCGGAGCCACCGGGGCAGCGTAGGCCCTGGGCTGTGCGGACCAGCCGCGGTGACGATTGCGTTGCAGACCTTGCGTGCTCGGATAGTACGTGCTCGGATTGAGGTCGGAGGTGGTCGACCGATGGACCAGAACCTGTTCAACGACATCTGCCGGCAGCAGCTGCAGCTCTCCGGGGTGCACGAGGGCGAGACCGTCGCCGTGCTGACCCGCGGCGCGGAGCGCGGCGAGTACGCCGACGCGTTCCTGTGGGCCGCCCAGCAGCTCGGGGCGTCCACCTTCCACCTGCGCCTGCCGCCGCCCGCGAGCGCGTCGGGGGCCTGGGCCGTGGGCGACTCGGGGCTCGGGGACATCCCGCTGGCCGTCGAGGCGCTGAAGTCGGTCGACATGCTCGTCGACTGCACGTTCCTGCTGTTCTCGCCCGAGCAGTTCGCGATCCAGGACGCCGGCACCCGCATCCTCACCGCGGTCGAACCGCCCGAGCTGCTCGCCCGCCTCATGCCGACCACCGAGCTGCGTGAGCGCGTCGAGTACGGCGCCGACCTGCTGGCCAAGGCGCAGACGATGCGTATCACCAGCCCGGCGGGCACCGACGTCACCTACCGCCTCGGCGTCTACCCGACGATGAGCGAGTACGGCTACACCGACACCCCCGGCCGCTGGGACCACTGGCCGGCGGCGTTCGTGTTCACCGGCGGTGCCGACGACGGCGTCGACGGGCAGATCGTGCTCTCGCCCGGCGACGTGCTGTTGCCGTTCAACACCTACGTCCAGACGCCGGTGACGCTCCGGATCGAGCAGGGGTTCATCCGCGACATCCGCGGCGGTCTCGACGCCGAGCTGCTGTCGTCGTACATCCGGAGCTTCGACGACCCCCGCGGCTACGGCATGAGCCACGTCGGCTGGGGTCTCGACGAGCGCGCGCACTGGCACGGCCTCACCCAGTTCCCGGGCGGCATGGGCATGGAGCTGCGCAGCTTCTACGGCAACGTCATGTTCTCGATCGGCCCGAACAACGAGCTCGGCGGCCCGAACGACACCCCGTGCCACTTCGACATCCCCATGCGCGGCAACTCGCTGTACCTGGACGACGAGCTCGTGGTCGACCAGGGTGAGCTGACCATCCCCGAGATGAAGCCGGTGGCGACGCGGTGACCGATCACCACATCGGGATGATCGTCCCGAGCTCCAACCTCACCATGGAGACCGAGCTGCCGCGGATGCTGGCCGCGCGCGAGCAGGTCCTCCCGGACGACCGGTTCGTCTTCCACGCCGCCCGCGCGCGCATGCAGCACGTGACGCCCGAGCAGCTCAAGGCCATGAACGAGCAGGCGGCCCGCGCCGCCACCGAGCTCGCCGACGCCCGCCCGGACGTCGTCGCCACCGCCTGCCTGGTGGCGATCATGGCCCAGGGGCCGGGGTTCCACTGCACCGCCGAGGACGACATCACGGCCGCGCTGCGCGCCGAGGGCGCCGAGGCACCGGTGATCTCGTCCGCGGGCGCCCTCCTGTCGGGCATCGCCGCGCTGGGGGCGAGGCGCGTTGCGATCGTGACGCCCTACATGAAGCCGCTGACGGCCGCCGTCGTCGCGTACCTGGAGGACGCCGGCGTCGAGGTCGTGGACTCCCTGTCGCTCGAGGTGCCCGACAACCTCGCCGTGGCCCGCCTCGACCCCGCGGACCTGCGCGAGCACCACCGGAAGGTGGACGTGTCGGGCGCCGACGCCCTCGTGCTCTCGGCGTGCGTGCAGATGCCGTCGCTGCCGTCGATCGAGCCGGTGCAGGACGAGGTCGGCATCCCGGTGCTCTCCGCGGCCACGGCGACGACGTTCCGCATCCTGTCGTCGCTGGGGCTGGAGACCCGCGTGCCCGGCGCCGGCGCGCTGCTCGACGGCACCCGCGTCGACCCGGGAGCGCTCACGCGCGTGGCCTGAGTCGCCGCCGCTCTGTGACCGAAGGGCCCCCTCGCTCGAGTAGATCGAGCGAGGGGGCCCTCCGGTCAGATCAGGGCGCGCAGGGCGTCGCGGGTGGTGGCGAGGGCGGCGGCGGGGTCGTCCCAGAAGACCATGTGGCCCGTGCCCGGGACCTCGACGACCGACGCCTCGGGGTTCGCCTTCGCGGCCTCCTCCGCCCCGGCCGCGGTGACGACCGGGCTGTCGCCGCCGTGGATCAGCACGGTCGGGGCGGGGACGTGCGGCCAGACGGCGAAGAAGTCCTCGCACTCGAAGCCCGCGTGCGTCGCGACGATCGCGTCGCGCGAGATGGAGCCCATCCACCGGGCGCGCAGCTCCTGCTCGCGGCGCGGCCAGCGGGGCCAGGACGCGGCGACCTCGTCGGCGGTCGTCCCGCGGCGGGCCTGGTCGAGCTGGCCGAGGAAGGCCTCGAGGGTCGTCGGGTACGGGCCGCGACCGGGGCCGCTCATCGGCGGGTCGACGAGGACCGAGCCGCGCACACCGACCCGGCCGGCCGCCGCGGTGGCGGCGACGACGCGCGCGCCCATCGAGTGGCCGAGCAGGATCGGGCGCTCCAGGCGCAGCCCGCGCACTACGGCCTCGACGTCGCGGGCGTAGGTGTCGAGGTCGTAGGCGTCCCCGTTGTCGGACAGGCCGCGCCCGCGGACGTCGAGGACGACCGGGCGCACGAGGTCGGTGAGCCCGCGCACCACGAAGTCCATGCTGATCGCCGGGCTCGTGATGCCGGGGACCACGACCAGGGGCGGGCGGCCCTCCGGGCCGTAGTCGAGCAGGTGCAGCATCGGGCCGCGGGAGCGGATCCAGCGGCTGTCGGCCGGCACCTCGCCCAGGTCGGCGAGCGCCGGCTGGGACAGGATGCGCTGGCTCGCGGGTTCGGTCACCGGTCGGCCTTCCGGAAGGGGTCGTCGAGGTAGGCGACGGCGTCGTCGAGGGCGACGACATCGGCGTACTTCGCCTGCAGGTCGAACAGTGCCGCATCGTGCGGGGCCCGCGCGCGGTCACCGCAGGCGTCGGCGACGACGAGCGTGTCCATGCCGGACTGGACGGCGTCGACGGCGGTGGCCCGGACGCAGCCGGAGGTCGTGGCGCCGCAGACGACGGCGGTGTCGACGTGCAGGCTCGCCAGCAGCGTGGCGAGCGGCGAGCCGTGGAACGCCGACGCGCCCTTCTTGGTGACGACGGGGTCCCCGGGGCGGTGGTCGAGGCGCGGGTCGAGGGCGACGGCGTCGCTGCCCTCACGCAGGGCGCGCATGCCGGGCGCCTTGCGCAGCCAGGCGACGACGTCGCCGTCGGCCTCGGCGGGGGTGTAGCTGATCACGGTCCAGACGACCGGCGCGCCGCCGCGGCGGGCGGCCTCGACGAGACGGTTGGTGGCCTCGACCTCGGCGGTCAGGTCCGAGCCCGACGGGAACGCGGGCTCGGTGAAGCCGCGCGTGAGGTCGACGACCACCAGCGCGGGCCGCGTCCCGCAGGGCACGGCGGCGCCGAACCCGGCGCGGGCGTAGACGGCGTCGGTGTCAGCGGGCACGGCGCAACTCCCGGATGAGCTCCTTCTGCCCGCGCAGGCGTCCGAGCAGGTAGCCCTGGACGACGCCGACCGCCGCCGCGCCGGCGAGGGCGGCCCAGCGCCCGGCACCGGACGGCAGCAGCATGGCGAGGCCGTCGACCGGGTCCTCCGCCGGCGTGTCGCGCACCGAGGATGTGGCGATCCTGGCACCAGACGCCAGCAATGCCGCGTTGCTCGCACCGGAGGTGCCCGACCCGCCGGCGAGCTCGCCGGCGAGGTTGCGGGCGAACTGGTCGAGCAGGCGGCCCGAGACCGTCGTGATCGCGCCCTTGCCGAACTGGGCGATCTTGCCCCGGACCAGCAGGTCGGTGTGCAGGTCGAGCGTCGAGCCCTCGACGGTCTCGGACACCGTGAGCACGACGTCGGCCTCGGCGTCGCCGGCGCCGTGGGCGTCCGACGCCCGGGCCGACAGCCGCAGCATCCGCTTCTCCGGGACGACCTCGGTGAACCGCAGCGTGCCGGCGTAGGCGGCGCTGATCGGGCCGACCTTGACCTTCACGCGACCGCGGTAGGCCTCGCCGTCGCGACCCTCCAGAGCCGCGCCGGGCAGGCAGCCCGCGACGCGCTCCACGTCGTTCAGCAGCGCGAACAGGTCGTCCGGCGCCGCCGGGACGTCGAGGTGGTTGTCCAGGATCACGCGCGGGCCTCCCGCCTCGAGCACGCCGTTGCGTGCACCGCGTCGACGATGGTCTGGTAGCCGGTGCACCGGCAGAGGTTCGCCGAGAGCGCCTCGCGGAGGTCCTCGCGCGACGCGTCGGGCTGCTCGCCCAGCACACCCTCGGCGAGCATGAGGAAGCCCGGGGTGCAGAAGCCGCACTGCAGCCCGTGGTGGTCGCTGAACGCCTGCTGCAGGTCCGACAGCGCGCCGTCGTGGTCGAGCGACTCGACCGTGCGCACGTCGGCGCCCTCGGCCTGCACGGCGAACACCAGGCAGGCGCGTACCGGGGCGCCGTCGAGCAGGACGGTGCACGCCCCGCACACCCCGTGCTCGCAGCCGACGTGCGTGCCGGTGAGGCGCAGGTCGTGGCGCACGACGTCGGCGAGCGTGCGCCGCGGCTCGACGACGACCTCGTGCTCGGTGTCGTTGACGGTCAGGGTCAGCAGATGCGGATCGTTCACGGACCCTCCAGGGCGTCCAGCACCGTGCGGGGATGGATCGGGGTGGTGTCCAGCTCGACGCCGGTGTGGCGCAGGGCGTCGTTGACGGCGTTGAGGACGGCGGCGGGCGCGCCGATCGTGCCGCCCTCGCCGGCGCCCTTCGCCCCGTTCTCGGTGAACGCGCACGGCGTCTCGAGGTGCGTGATCGACACGTGGGGGATCTCGGTGGCCGTCGGCACGAGGTAGTCGATGAAGGACGCGGCCGACGGCTCGCCGTGCGCGTCGTAGGTGACCTCCTCGAACAGCGCCCCGGCGATGCCCTGCGCGATCCCGCCGCGGCACTGGCCGTCGACCACCTGCGGGTGGATGACGACCCCGCAGTCCTCGACGCACACGTAGCGCAGGATGCGGATGGCGCCGGTGCCCGGGTCGGCCTCGACGACGACGGCGTGGGTCGCGTTGGAGAACGTGCCGTCGCCGGGGACGTCGAAGCTCGCCGTCGCGGTCAGCGCCGGCTCGACGTCCTTGGGCAGCAGGTGGCTGCGCAGGTAGGCGACGTCGGCGATGTCCTCGTAGCTCAGCCGTCGCGCCGGGTCGTCGAGCACCACCACCCCGCCGTCCCCGTCGAGATCGACGTTCTCGGGGCGGGTGTCGAGCAGGTGCGCGGCGATGTGGCGCAGGCGCTCGCCGAGCCGCTCGGCGGCCAGCGCGACCGCCGAGCCGCCGATCGTCACCGACCGGGACGCGAACGTCCCCCAGCCGTAGGCGATGCGCTCGGTGTCGCCCTGGCGCAGCTTGACCCGACCCGGGTCGATGCCGAGCCGGTCGGCGACGATCTGCGCGAACGTCGTCTCGTGGGACTGGCCGTGGTTCATCGTCCCGCTGGTGACCACCACCGCGCCGGTGGTGTCCATGCGGATCTCGGAGAGGTCGAATCCGGGGACCACGGTCATGCGGCGCTTGGCGAACGCCTCCGAGCCGTAGCCGGTGCGCTCGGAGAAGCAGCAGTAGCCGATGCCGACGTGGCGGTCGCCGGCGTCGCGGACGTCGTACCAGCCCTCGTCGCGGATCGTCGCCTCGGCGAGGTCGAGCGACTCGCGGTAGGTCCCCGGGTCGTAGGTGACGGCGTTGACGCCGGTGTAGGGGAACTCGGTGACGACGTTGCGGCGCCGGATCTCCACCGGGTCCAGGCCGAGCTCCCGCGCGGCGCGTTCCATGACGCGCTCGATCGCCACGACGTACTGCGGGCGGCTGACCCCGCGGTAGGGGGCGGTCGGGGCCTTGTTGCTGGTCAGCGCCCGCCCGCGCACGCGGTAGGCGGGGACGCGGTACACGCTGGGCAACTCCGCCGACGCCATCAGCGGCTCGATGCCCGCGGTGAAGGGGTAGCAGGAGTAGGCGCCCATGTCGCAGACGACGTCGACGTCGAGCGCCGTGATGCGGCCGTCCGCGTCGAACGCCGCGCGCGTGCGGTAGCGCTGCTCGCGGGCCAGGAACCCGGCGGTCAGCGCCTCGCGCCGGTCCTCGATCCACTTGACGGGGCGGTGCAGCCGGCGCGCCACCGCGGCGACGGCGATCTCCTCGCGGCCGACGACGCACTTCTGCCCGAAGCCGCCGCCCATGTCCGGGACGGTGACCCGCACCGTGCGCTCCGGGACGTCCAGGCAGCGCGCGACCAGCGTCCGGACCTGGTGCGGCACCTGGCTACAGGTCTGCACCAGCAGCTGGTCGTCCCGGGCGTCCCACGACGCCACCGCGCCGCGGGTCTCCAGCGGCAGGGCGTTCTGGCGCCCGCTGCGCGTCGTGACCTCGACCGTCAGCGCCGCGTCCGCGAACGCCGCGTCCACGCCCGGGGTGTCGAACATCGACACGTCGAGCAGGACGTTGTCCGGGGCCTCGTCGTGGACCGTCGCCGACGCCCGCAGCGCGGTCTCCTCGTCGACCACCGCGTCGAGGGCGTCGATCTCGACCACGGCGGCCTCGATCCCGTCCTCCACGGCGTAGGGGTCGCGGGCGATCACGATCGCCACCGGCTCGCCGACGAAGCGGACCTTCCCGCGCGCCAGCACCGGCATCGCCGTCGGCGTGAACTCCTCGGCGGGCCGGTCGAGCAGGGCCACGACGTCACCGAGGGCGAGGTCCGCGGCGTCGTACGCGGCGACGACGCCCGGGACCGCGCGTACCGCGGTGAGGTCGACCCGCGTCAGGTGCCCGTGCGCGACGGTCGAGCGCACGAAGCCCGCGTGCAGCATCCCGGGCAGGGCGATGTCGTCGACGAAGCGCCCGCGGCCGGTGAGCAGGCGCGGGTCCTCGTGGCGCGGCACCGAGGCACCGACCCAGCGGCCCCGGCGCCCGTCGAACCGGGGACCGGCCGTGGACGGCTCGGTGGCGGTCACCGTGCCCCTCCCGCGGCCTCGCGGCAGGCGTCGGCGACGAGGGTGCGGGTCAGGCGCCGGCGGTAGGCGGCGGTGGTCTGCGCGTCGTCCGGCGGGTCGATCGCCGCGGCCGCCGCGGCGGCGACCTCGGCGAACAGCGCGTCCCCGGCCGGGCCGCCGCGCGCGAGCACCGCCTCGGCCTCGGCGACCCGTACCGGTGCGGGCGCGGCGCCGCCGAGGACGACCCGCCCGCCGGTCACCGTGTCGCCCGCGACGTCGAGCGCCACCGCGGCGTCCACGATCGCGAAGTCGCCGTGCCGGCGGGCGAACTCGGCGAGCGCCGCGTGCGGGGCGGGCCGGGTGAACCGCACCGCGACGACGACCTCGTCGGGCTCCACCGCCGTGGCGTAGAAGCCGTGGAACATCTCCGCCGCGGGGATCTCGCGGCGCCCGCCGGGGCCCTCGGT
Source organism: Actinomycetospora chlora (assembly GCF_039542135.1). Taxonomy (NCBI): domain Bacteria; kingdom Bacillati; phylum Actinomycetota; class Actinomycetes; order Pseudonocardiales; family Pseudonocardiaceae; genus Actinomycetospora; species Actinomycetospora chlora. Next base: position 42,810 of record NZ_BAABHO010000003.1, on the reverse strand, counting down.
CACGACGACCGCGTCGAGGAGCAGCGCGAGCAGGCACCACTCCGCGGTCGCGTCGCCGTGCACGAGGCTGCCGGCGACGGTGCCGCGGCTGCGGATCGGCAGGTGCCCCACCCAGCGCATCGCGCGGGAGAGCACCCCGAACCCGTCCGGCAGCGCTGCCGTCTCGACGGCGTGGTGGGTGACCAGGGCGCCGAGGGTGAGCTGGTCCCCGTCCGAGCTGATCGCCGCCATCGACGGCACCCGCCGCAGCGGGCCGAGGTCCACCAGCGCCGACGGGCGGGCGAGCCGGAAGGTCATCATCGGCATCAGGCTCTGCCCGCCGGCGATGACCTTGGGGTCCCCGCCCGCCGCGGCCAGCTCGGTCAGCAGCCCGACGGCGTCGGCGACGTCGTGCGCGCGGTGGTAGCTGAACGCGGCGGGCTTCACGTCAGGCCTGCGCCCGCTCGACGTCGCTCTCGGCGGGAGCGTCCGGCACGTCGGTGGTGATGCGGTCGAGCTCGCGGCCCGCGGTCTCCGGGGCGCCCACCCACATGAAGACCACCGCGGCGACGACGAGCACGCCGAGCAGCGTGAACGTCAGCGGCAGGCCGAGGACGGGCCACAGGACGCTGCCGAACAGCAGCGGGGCGAACCCGGTGATCGCGCGGCTCGACGACGACGCCCAGCCGAAGCCCGAGGCGCGCAGCTCGGTGGGGTAGAGCTCGGAGACGTAGGCGTACATGACCGGGATGACGACCAGGGCGAACAGGCCGAACGCCCCGATGGCCACGACGGCCGCGGTGGGCGAGCCGAGCAGCAGGGAGAACAGCACGAGGGTCGCGGCGGCCACCGGACCGGCGATCGCGATGACCCGCTTGCGGCCGAACCGGTCGACGACCAGCACCGACAGCGCGACGCCGACGATGCCGAGGGCGTTCATGAGCGTGGTCGAGGCGAAGGCCGCGATCTCGCCGAAGCCCTGGGCCTTGAGGATCGACGGCATCCAGCTCAGGGCGGCGTAGTAGACGAGCATGACCGCGATGAACAGCGACCAGGCGACGCCGGTGACCCGCGGGTTGAAGGCCCAGACGCGGCGCAGCTGGTCGACGGCCGCGGCCCACGCGCCGCCGCGGGTGTCCTCGACCACCGGTGCGGGGATGGCGTAGGGCTCGGGCGTGGCGCCGGTGCGGGCCACCATGTCGTCGATGACGGCGCGTGCCTCGGTCTCGCGGCCCTTGCGGGACAGGTACAGCGGCGACTCGGGCACCCCGCGGCGGACCCAGAACAGCAGCAGCGCCGGCAGGATCATCAGCACGAGCATCCAGCGCCAGTTGCCGGTCACCGGGACCAGCAGCGTGGCGGAGACGCCGGCCAGGGTGGCGCCGATCGGCCACCACCCGTCCATCGCGGCGAGCACCCGGCCGCGGGAGCGCCGCGGCGAGAACTCGCTGACGATCGCGTAGTCGACCGGGATGCAGCCGCCGAGGCCGACGCCGGCGAGGAAGCGCAGCAGCAGGAACCAGCCGATGCTGGGCGAGAGCGCCCCGAGCACCGAGAACAGCGCGAAGACCAGCAGGGTGATGCTGAAGGCCTTCTTGCGCCCGATGCGGTCGGCGACGGTGCCCCAGGCGACCGCGCCGACGGCCATGCCGATGAGGTTGGCGGTGGCGACCAGGCCCTTCTGGCCCGGGGTCAGCCCGAACTCGGTGCCGACGAGCGGGGTGAGGAACCCGTTGAGGGCGACGTCCCAGGCGTCGAACATGTAGCCGAGGCCGCCGATGAGGAAGATCTTCCCCTGGACGCCCCAGCGCCAGGGCAGGTCCTGGACGATCTGGTCTCCGGTGCGCATGCCGCTCCCGTTTCGCGTGGTCGGTGTTCGTGGTCCGCGCGTCAGCGGGCGAACTGGTAGTGGATGGACTCGGTGTCGTGGTCCTGCAACGGGCTGCCGTGCCACAGCCAGTCGTAGGAGACGTCGGACTCGCCGTCGAAGCGGCGCAGCTTCTCGTCGCGCTCGCGCTGCTCGGGGCCGTCGGGCAGGTGGTAGAAGGCCATGTTCTGCAGCGACGCGTCCTGCACCATCCCGGCGTGCTTGGCCCGGCGGTCGACGTAGCGCACGAGCGCGCCGTCGATGCCGTCGCGGGTCACGCGGCCGAGCTCCTCGGCGAGCACGGCGGCGTCCTCCATCGACTGGGAGGCGCCCTGGGCCTGGTAGGGCAGCATCGCGTGGCACGCGTCGCCGAGCAGGGCGACGCGGCCGTCGATCCACACCGGGTCGCGGCGGCGGCGGTACATCGCCCACAGCGACACGTCCTCGGGCTTGGCCTTGGACAGCACCGTGGGGACGCGGTCGTCCCAGTCGGCGAAGTCCGCGGCGAGCTGCTCGGGGGTCGCCGGGCCGCTCCAGTCGGCGGCGATGGTCTCGGAGCACGGCACGATCGCGACGACGTTGAGGTACTGGCCGCCGCGGATGACGTAGTGCACGAGGTGCTTGTCCGGGCCGTACCAGATGGTCGAGTGGTAGCGATCCATGAGGAAGCGGGTGGCCGGGTCGGCGGCGACGAGCTCGCCGGGGATCAGCGCCCGGTAGGCCATCTCGCCGGAGAACACGAGGGTGTCGTCGAACCCGGCGAGGTCGCGCACCGCCGAGCGGATGCCGTCGGCGCCGACGAGCACGTCGCCGTCGAACCGGCGGCCGTCCTCGCTGATCGCCGCGGGCCGCCGCGGGTCGGTGCGGTCGAGCTCGACGACCTTGGCACCGGTGGCCAGGCGGACCACGGGACCAGGGACGTCGGGGTCGGTGCAGGCGTCGAGCAGGACGCGGTGCAGGTCGGCGCGGTGGTAGTGCCAGTACGGGGCGCCGTACTGGTCGATGACCCGCTGACCCAGGGGGAGCTGGGCGATGATGCTGCCGTCGGCCCAGCGGCGGCGGACCTGGTCCTCGGGCTGGGTGCGGATCGCCTCGAGCCGGGCGCGCAGCCCCAGACCGATGAGGATCCGGCTCGCGTTGGGCGCGGTCTGGATGCCGGCGCCGATCTCGCCGAGCTCCGGCGCGGCCTCGACGACGGTGACGTGCAGGCCTCGCTGGCGCAGCGAGAGCGCGGCGCAGAGCCCGCCCAGCCCTCCGCCGACGATGGTGACCTCGAACGACTGGCTCGCCATCGGACCGCCCTCCCGGGTGTGTGCTCGGTGTGCGGTAAATCCGAGCACGTACTATCCGAGGACGCAATACCCGAGCACGTCCCGAAACGTGGCCGTGACAGATCGACGGCGCGGTACTGGACCGTCCGGAGGAGCGTCCTGGTCGCGTGGCGGGCTAGAGGTCGTCGCGCTCCGCGACGTCCTCCCACTGGCGTCCGAGGTCGTTGAGCAGCGCGGCCAGGTGGGGGCGCTGGTCGGCGGGGCAGCCGGCGAGCAGTGCCTCGTCGAGGGCCCGGGCGCGGCGGTTGGTCTCGGCCAGCGCCGCGGCGCCCTCGTCGGTGAGCGTGAGGACCTTGGCCCGCGCGTCGTGCGGCGACTCGTGGCGGGCGATGAGGCCGCGGCGCTCCATGCGCCGGCAGACGTCGGCCATGGTCGACGTGTCCAGGGCGACCGCGCTCGCCAGCGCCGTCTGGTCGGCGTCCGGGTACGCGCGCACGGCGGACAGCACGGCGAACTGCGGGCCGGTCAGCACGGCGTCGACGTGGCGGTTCCACGCCGCGAGGTAGGCCTGGTACACCCGGCGCGCCCCGTAGCCGGGGGCCGCGACCAGGTCCGCGGGCGGGGTCAGGCGCTCCCGGCGCCGTGGGCCCGCCGGCACTGCTCCCGACCTCGCCGCCACCACGCCACCCCGTCCGTCGTCCCCCGCGCGTGGCCCCGTGGGGTCACTGCCCGTCACCGAGATGATACGTGCCCGGAACGAACTCCGGGTCGCGGCGGGACGCGTCCGATCAGTCGACCTCTTCCAGCGCGAGGCCGGTGCTGCGCGGCCCGAGGATGCCCACGTCGAGGCAGAGCAGCAGGATGAGGAACGCGGCGCCGCCGAAGACGGCGACCGGGCCCGCGGTGGCCAGCAGCGGGACGGCGATGAAGGGCATGACGACCGACGTCGCGCGGGACAGCGAGTAGGCCACGCCGCTGGCGGTCGAGCGGATCGCCGTCGGGAAGATCTCGGCCTGGTAGATGTGGAACGCGTTGGAGAACACGTTGCTCGCCGAGGTCAGCAGGAACCCCGCGAGGACGATGAGCCAGGGCGTCGCCGCGGCCGCGAAGACGATGCCCAGCACGCCGATCGCGATCGCCGACCCGACGATCAGCCACTTGCGCTCGAAGCGCTCGACCAGCGGCACCGAGATCAGCGAGCCGATCGGGTAGCCGGCGAAGGTCAGGGCCGCGTAGCCGAGCGACTCGGTGATGTCGAAGCCCTTGGCCACCAGCACCAGCGGCGCCAGCGTGCCGAAGCCGTAGTACGCGACGGTCTGCAGCACCTGGAAGATCAGCAGCATGATCATGCGGGTGCGGTAGCGGCCCGTCAGCGCCGTGCGCAGCACCGACGCCGTCGAGCGGGGCGCCGAGCGGGCCGCCGCGGGCGGCGGCGCCGGCACGTCGGCCGGGTCGACGGGGTGGCCCACCCGCGCGGCGACCCCGCGGGCCACCTCCACCGCCTCGTCGTCGCGTCCCTGCGACTCCAGCCAGCGCGGCGACTCGGGCAGCAGCCGCCGCAGCAGGAGCACGAACACCGCGCCGAGCCCGCCCGCGAGCAGCAGCCACCGCCAGCCGTCGATGCCGCCGATCTGCTGGGCGGCGACGAGCTTGCCGCCCAGCAGGGCGGCGACCGGGACACCGAGGAAGCCGACGGTGTAGGCCCACGCGGTGTACCGCCCGCGGGAGCGCGACGGCAGGAACTCGGCGAGGTAGGTGTCCACCAGCACGAGCTCGGCGCCGAGCCCGATCCCCGCGAGGAAGCGCAGCACGAGGAACCAGCCGATGTCCGGGGAGAACGCCGCGGCCACCGAGAACAGCGAGTAGGTCAGCAGGTTGAGCAGGAACACCCGGCGGCGCCCGAGGCGGTCGGCGAGCACCGACAGCACGTTGGCGCCGACGAACATGCCCAGGAAGCCGCTGGCCACGACCGCGGCCTTGCCCGCCGACCCCAGGGCGAACTCCTTCGCCAGGATCGGGGCGAGCACCCCGCCGAGGAAGACCTCGTAGAGGTCGAAGAACGTGCCGATCCCGACCAGGACGACCAACCGGCGGTGCCACCCGCTCACCGGCAGTCGCTCGAGGATCGCTCCGGCCGGGCTCGTGGGCTCCACCGCCCCCGTCGACAGCGCCATCCGCGGATCGTCGCCTTCACGCGCTGTTCACGCCAGGCGACTGACCGGATTGTCTGATAATCAGACAGCGAGGCGTGGCTCGCGGCCCAGCCACGCGACGAGGCGGGTGTACGGCGCGGCGCCGTCCGCCACCGGCACCGGTGGGCCGAACGGGATCGGCCCGCCGCGCGGCTCCGCCGGCACCATCCGGTGCGACGTCTCCTCGGTCGCGGCCGCGAGATCCTCGTCGAGCTCGCCGGTGCGGTCGGTGGCCGCGGCGAGGTCCCAGGCGTGGACGGTGAGCTCCTGGACGTAGCCGAAGCCGACGAAGCGGCCGGGCATCGTGCCCCAGGGCACGGTGAGCTCGCGGTCGAGCACGGTGTCGTCGCGCCCGTCGAGGCCCCACACGCGGTCGATGTCGGCGCGGGCGGCGGCGAGCGCGGTCGCCGGGTCGTCGACGACGCCGGCGGCCGGGTCGGCCGGGACGTCGGAGAAGTGGCCGCCGGCGCCGACGTGGGCGATGCGGCGGTGGACGCCGACGAGGTGGCCGAGCAGGGCGCGCACGTCCCAGCCGTCGCACGGCGTCGGGCGGTCGAGGTGCTCGGGCGCGGTGCCGGCGATGAGCGTGCCGATCTGGTCGAGCGCGCGGGTCAGCAGGGGGCGGGGGTCGGGGGCGGTCATCGTGTGTCTCCTCCTCGGGGGACGGTCAGCTGTTGTCGTCGGGGCGTGCCACGCGCAGCAGCAGCGCGACCCAGGTGCGGTAGGGGCGGAGCTGCTCGACGAGGTCGTCGAGCGGGTCGTCGGGGTGGCGGTCGTGGAGGCGCGCGAGGGCGGCGCGGCAGCGAGGCTCGTTCTCGGGCCACTCGTCGACCACGCCGCACGCGCGCAGCCACACGAGCGAGGCGTAGAAGTCGCCGATGCCGCGGATGCGCTTGACGGCGGCGCGGGCGCCCGCGGGCCCGAGCGCGCGCAGCCGCTCGACGTCGAGCTCGCCCGCGAGCGCGGCCTCGGCGACGCCGTGCAGTCGGCGGACCTTCTCGGCCGGGAGCCCGGGCAGCTCCCGGAGGTCGCGCAGGGCCTCGGGGCGCGGGAAGGTCGTGATCTCGGCGCCGGCGACGGTGAGCACCTCGCCGTGGGCGGCGGCGAGGCGCCGGAACACGGTGCCGGCCTGGCGCTCGCCGATCCGCGCGGAGACGACGGCCCAGGCGGCGGCCTCGTACGGCCCGCCGAACAGCGTCGGGCGCAGGCCGGGCTGCCCGGCCATCAGCCGCCCGATCGCCGGGAGCCGCCGGCCCACGTCGGGGTAGTCGCGGGCGTCGTGGTCGAGCGAGAGCATGCGCGTGACCTGGGCGAGCGCGACGTGCTCGGCGCCGTCGGCGCCGGCGACCTCGACCTCCACCGGCCCGTCCGGCGTGGCCTGGCGCAGGGCGAAGGCGACGGGACGGTGGTCGCCGTCGAGGGGGGCGGTGAGGCGGAGCGGCTCCTCGGGGGTGGGGGTGTGGCGGGTGATCGGGGCCCACCGGCCGACGAACGCGCGGGTGCGCTCGAGGTCGAAGGGCCCGAGTGGGGTGAGTCGGTGGGCCGTGCCCGTGGTCGGAGCGGTCATGGGGGAGAGCATGCGACCCGATACACGACACGTGCTGTCGTGTATCTGAGGCATTCTTCGTCGCGTGCGCTCGGACCGCCTGCTCGCCACGCTGCTGCTCCTGCAGACCCACGGCCGCCTGCCCGCGCCCGAGATCGCGCGGCGCCTCGAGGTCTCCGTGCGCACCGTGCAGCGCGACGTCGAGGCCCTGTCCTCGGCCGGCGTGCCGGTGTACTGCGAGCGCGGCCGGCGCGGCGGGGTCGTCCTCGTCGAGGGCTACCGCACCGACGTCACGGGGATGACCGACGACGAGCTGCGCGCGCTGGTGGCGCTGGGGGCGTCCGCGGACGGGCCCGGAGGCGGTACGGCGCTGGGCACGGCGCTGGCGTCGGCGTCGCGCAAGCTGCTCGCGGCCGTGCCGGACGCGCGCCGCGAGGGCGTCGACCGCGCCCGGCGCCGGCTGCTCGTCGAGCACCAGGGCTGGCGGCGCGCGCCCGAGGACCTGCCCGCCCTGCCCGCGCTCGACGCCGCGCTCGTCGCCGACGAGCGCGTGCGCATCCGCTACGCCACCGGCGACGCCGCCGTCGCCACCTGGCGCACGGTCGACCCGTACGGCCTGGTCAGCAAGGCGGGCACCTGGTACCTCATCGCCGCCCACCGCGGCCGGCCGAAGATGTACCGCGTCAGCCGCGTGCGCGACGTGGCGGCGACCGGGCAGCCCGCCCGGCGCCCGGACGAGCGCGACCTCGCCGAGGTCTGGGCGGAGCTGCGCGATCGCCTGCAGACGTCGACCGAGGAGGTCGTGGCGCGCGTGCTCGTCGACCCGGCGTGGGCGCCCACGCTGCGCCGGGTGGCGCTGGCCGTGCTGGCCGGCCCGTGGCGGCAGGAGGGCACCGCGCCCGACGGCCGCGAGATCCTCGTCGCACCGTTCCGGTCGCTGCTCGCGGCGCGGGCCGGGCTGCTCGGCTACGGGGAGGCCGTCGAGGTGCTCGAACCACCCGCGCTCCGCGCGGAGATGGCACGGGCGGCCGGGGCCGTCGTGGCGCTGTACGGGGGGCGGGATTCGTCCGGGCCCCATTAAGGTTCCGGCCCATGACGACGGTGTTGGTGACCGGGGGCGGCGAGCGACTGGGCGAGGTGGCCGAGGCCATCCGCGCGACGGGGGCGGAGACCACGGTGGTGGACACGCTCGACCGGCTCGGCGAGGCGGTGGCGGGCACCACCTTCGACGCGTACGTGCAGCTGCCGGTGGCGATGACCCCCCGCAGCGGGAGCCTCGTCTCGCGCGTCGAGCAGTTCCTCTCCGAGGGCCTGCTGTCCCGCTTCCGCGCGGCGGAGACGGTGCTGCCGCAGCTGCAGGACTCGGCGACGGTGATCCTCGTCGGCGGCCAGACCAACGTCGACATCGACGCCCCGGACGACCAGGAGGCGCGCACCGCGCTCATGCGCGTGCTCGCCCACGCCCTGCGCGCCGAGCGGGCGCCCGGGCACCTGCGGGTGCGCACCGCGGGCCCGGAGTGGAGCGGCGCCGACATCGCCAAGCAGATCACCGAGGGCGGGTCGGGCGGGGACGTGCCCGAGCAGACCGGCGACCGCCAGGCCATCGGCAAGGCCTACGCCGACTGGCGCGCCGAGGTGCTCGGGCTCGTCCGCGTGGAGTTCTGAGGCGGTTCCGAGCCCGGGGACGCGGGACCGTCAGGGCGCGGCGAGCGCCGAGCCCTGGCGGTACTCGTCCCACGGGATCGTCCAGTCCGCGATGTCGCCGTCGCGGGTGGTCAGCGGCCGCTCCGAGCCGACGATCTCCACCGGGTCGCCCATCTGCACCCAGTTGTAGAAGAACTCGCCGTTGGCGGGCGAGAGGTTCACGCACCCATGTGACACGTTGCTGCGCCCCTGCTGGCGCACGGTGTCCGGGTTGACGTGCACGAACTCGCCGTTGTTGGAGATGCGCACGGCCAACGGCAGGTTCTCGTCGTAGAAGCCGGGCTGGCCCTCGCCGGGGCCGCCCCACGTGTCCGAGCGCATCCGCTTGACCTCGTGCTTCTCGAACGCGACGTGCACGCCGTACTGCGTCGGGTACTGCGCCCGCCCGTACGACGCGGGCAGCGTCCGCAGCTCCCGGCCGTCCTGGTAGAGCACGAGCGTGTGGGCGTTGACGTCGCCGCGGGCGCGCTGGTCGCGGCCGACGGTGAAGGAGAACGAGCGGTCCTCGCCGCCGTAGACGCCGCCGCCGGTGTCGACGCCGACCAGCCGCGCGTCGACCGTGACCTGCGTGCCGGGCCGCCAGTAGTCCTTCGGGCGCCAGTTGAGCTGCTCGTCGGACATCCAGTGGAACGAGCCCTCGGTGGGCACCGAGGTGCGCACCGACACGCGGCGCTCGACAGCGGCCCGGTCGGTGACGGCGTCGGTGAACGTGATCGAGACCGGCATCGCGACGCCGACGGTCTGCCCGTCGCTGGGGCGGATGCTCGCGGTCTCGACCGTGTCCTCGGGGGCCACGGTGCGGAAGGTCTGCTCGAGCGGCGCGCCGGGCCGTCCCTGCGCGTCCACGCCGGTGGCCTGCACGCGGTACTCGGTGTCGTAGGCCAGGGCGCCGCTGGTCCACCGCGTGCCCGACGGGTCGGGGGTGCCGGCGAGGGCGGCGCCGCCGGTGGGCGTGACCGTCACCGCGGTGAGGCGGCCGTCGGCGGCCGTGACGACGAGCGGCTCGGCCGGTGCGACGCCGGTCGCGCCCGGGGCGAGGGGCCCCGTCCCGATCGACGCGGCCAGCGCCACCGGCGGCGTCGGGGGCGGCGGCGGTGCGGCCGGGGCCGGTGACGCGCACGCGCCCAGCAGGGCGAGCAGCGCGGCGAGCACCACGATCGGGACCGCCCCCGTCCGGCCGGTCACGCCGTGCGTGCGTTGCGTCTGCGCCACACCGTCCTCCTTCTCCCGTTCCGGGGAGATCCTGCCCCGACATCCTCGTCTGGGCGAGACGTCCGGGGACGCACCGCGGTTGCGTGTCGGTGATGTCGATCAGGTCTCGGTCCCGGCGGGCCGCCGGCTGGACAGCGTCTCAGGGCGGTCTCAGGCCGTCCCCTCACACTGTGCCCATGCGGATCCTCGTCGCGGACGACGACCGGGCCGTGCGCGACTCCCTGCGCCGGTCCCTGGCGTTCAACGGCTACCAGGTCGAGCTCGCCGCCGACGGGCAGCAGGCGCTCGACGCGCTCGCGGGCGACGGTCAGCGGCCCGACGCCCTCGTGCTCGACGTCATGATGCCGCGCGTCGACGGGCTGGAGGTGTGCCGCCGGCTGCGCAACGCGGGCGACGACATCCCCGTGCTCGTGCTCACTGCGCGCGAGGCCGTGTCCGACCGCGTCGCGGGCCTGGACGCCGGCGCCGACGACTACCTGGCCAAGCCGTTCGCGCTCGAGGAGCTGCTGGCACGGCTGCGCGCGCTGCTGCGCCGCACGACGCCCGACGAGCGCACGCTCGGCACGCCCGACCCGGAGCCGCTGCGCTTCGGCGACCTCTCGCTCGACCCCGTGACGCGCGAGGTGCGCCGCGGCGAGCGGCCGATCAGCCTCACGCGCACCGAGTTCTCGCTGCTCGAGCTGTTCATGGCCAACCCGCGCCGGGTGCTGACGCGCAGCCGCATCCTCGAGGACGTCTGGGGCTACGACTTCCCGACCACGGGCAACGCCCTCGAGGTGTACGTCGGCTACCTGCGCCGCAAGACCGAGGCCGAGGGCGAGCCGCGCCTCATCCACACCGTCCGCGGCGTCGGCTACGTCCTGCGCGAGACCCCGCCGTGATCCCTACGTGCGTGATCTTCTGAGCGATAGCTCAGAAGATCACGCACGTACCGGTCAGCCCTTGGAGGCGACCTCGGCCTCGTACTTCTTGGTCATGTGGTCGACGGCCTCGAGCTGGGTGGCCGCGAACTCGTCGCGGCGCAGGCCCGCGCGCTCCTTGGCGGCCTGGGTCGACTCGGCGTGGGAGCGCCCGCCCCACGTCGTGCCCTGGAAGTGCGGCAGGACCTCCTGGGCGAGCAGCTCCCACGACCGCTTCGTGGCCGCCGGGTTGGCCCACTCGTGGCCCAGCAGCAGCATCGCCCCGAACCCGCCGGACTGGTCGGCCAGGCGCTGCACCTGCGCGCGCGCGTCCTCGGGCGTGCCGATCGCCCCGATGCCGGCCTCGTTGATGAAGTCGATCATCTCCTTGACGTCGCCGCCCTCGACCCCCATCTGCGGGAAGGCCGCGGTCTTCTGGAAGTAGCGGAACCAGTTCTCGATCCCGTACTCGACGTCGCGGTAGGCCTGCTCCTTGGTCTCCGCGATGTGCATGAGCCCGACCAGGCGCCACTTGCTGCGGTCCGGCGTCGGCTGCCCGTAGTGCTGGGCGCGCTCCTCGACCACGTTCCAGTGGTGGGCGAGCGCGTCGAAGCCGTCGGGGGTCAGCGTCGCGCCGATCGAGAGCAGGCCGACGCCGTGTCGGCCCGCCATCCGCGGCCCGGTGGGCGACGCGACGGCCGCGACGGTGATGTCGAAGCACGGCTCGGTGTAGGGCCGCAGCTGCAGCTGCGCCTCGACGAGGTTGTGGGTCTTGGTCTGCTCGGTGACCACCTCGCCGCGCAGCAGTCGCATGATGATGTCGAGGTTCACGTCGAGCAGCTCGCGCGTGTCGGTCGGGTTCAGCCCGATCATCGACGAGTCGCTCGGCAGCGAGCCGGGGCCGACGCCGAGCATCGAGCGCCCGCGGGTGAGGTGGTCGAGCAGCACCATGCGGTCGGCCACCCAGAGCGGGTTGTGGTAGCTCGCCGACGTCACACCGGTGCCGAGCTTGATCCGCCGGGTCCGCTCGGCGGCGGCCGCGATGAAGATCTCGGGCGACGCGATGATCTCGCTGCCCGCCGAGTGGTGCTCGCCGATCCAGGCCTCGTCGATGCCCAGGCGGTCGAGGTGCTCGATGAGCTCGAGGTCGCGCTGCAGGGCCAGGGTCGGGTTCTCACCGGCGCGGTGGAACGGGGCCAGGAACGTGCCGAAGCGCAGTCTGCTCACGGGGCTCTCTCCTGTCGGCTTCCTTGTATCCAAGCCGACCGTAAGCCGCGTCACAGCGACTCGTACAGACCCGAACACGGTCAGCGACGGGGCATCCAGAACCGCAGCAGCGCCCCGCCCTCGGGCGCCCGGCCCGCCGACACGCCGCCGCGATGGCGCTCGGCGACCTGGGCGACGATCGAGAGCCCGAGCCCGGACCCGCTCATCGTGCGGGCGTCCAGGGAGCGGTAGAAGCGCTCGAAGACCAGGTCGAGCTCCTCGTCGGCGATGCCGGGGCCCTGGTCGGCCACCTCGAGGACGGCGGTGCCCGGACGTTCCGGCGCGACGCCCGCGCGCAGCGTCACGCGGACCCGGCCGCCGGGCGGGCTCCACTTCGCGGCGTTGTCGAGCAGGTTCAGCGCCGCGCGCTCGAGGGCGTTCGCGTCCCCGGTGACCTCGCAGGAGGCCAGGTCGACGTCGAAGGCCACGTTCTCGGCCACCCCGCGGCGCCGGGCCCGGTCCAGCGCGCGCTCGACGACGTCGGCGAGGTCGAGGGGCTCGGCCGCCACCTCCGGCGGGTCGTCGCGGGCCAGCTCGACGACGTCGCCGATGAGGTTGGCGAGCTCGTCGACCTGGCCGCGCAGGTCGGCCTCGAGCTCCGCGCGGTCCTGTGCCGACAGCGTCGGCCCGCCGGGCTGGTCGGCCGCGCGCTGGGAGGCCATGAGCAGCTCGAGGTTGGTGCGCAGCGACGTCAGCGGGGTGCGCAGCTCGTGCCCGGCGTCGGCCACGAGCCGGCGTTGTCGCTCGATCGACGACGCCAGCGCGGCCAGCATGGCGTTGAAGCTCGAGGTCAGGCGGGCGAGCTCGTCGCCGCCGGTGACGGGGATCGGGCGCAGGTCCCCGGTGCGCGCGACGCGCTCCGTCGCCGAGATCAGCCGCTCGACCGGGCGCAGGCCGGCCCGGGCGATGGCGACCCCGGCCAGCACGGCGAGCAGCACGCCCGACGCGCCCGCCACCAGCAGCACCACGGCGAGCTTGCGCAGCGTCTGCTGGGTGGGGGCCAGCTCCTGGGCCAGCACCAGCGCCCGGTTCTCGCCGGCGTACACGGCGACGACGCGGTAGACCTCGCCGTCGGCGACGCCGGTGCGCACCGACGTCGGCGGGTCCTGGCGCGCGGCCGCGACCTCGGCGGCACCCAGCGGGGGGCTGTTGCCGCGCAGGGTGACGAACTCCGCGTCCGAGGTGACGATCGCGACCCGGACCTCGCCGGCCGCCAGCGCGTCGGACGACACCCGCAGCAGGATCGCCGGGTCGGCCAGGTCGCCGGACGCCGCGACCGTCGCGCGCTGGACGAGGCTCTCGTCGAGCTGGTCGTAGAGCGCCCGCTGAGCGGTGAAGAAGACGGCCACGGCGATGAGCGCCACCAGCAGCCCGCCGCCGACCGAGACGAGGATGCCCACGCGCCGGCGCAGCGGGATGCCCTGCAGCACGTGGCGGACCAGCCCCGGCCGGTCCTCCTCGTCCTCGCGGCCGTCCTCGCGGTCGTCGGTGACCTGGCCGGTCGCCGGGGTGGCCGGCGGGTCGGGGACGGTGCGGCCGTTGGCGGCCGGCTCGGGCGACCCGGCCGACCCGGTGGCACCGTCGTCGACGGGCGGCGCGCCGCCGGCCGACGGCTCCGTTGCTCGGTGGTCCACCCCACCAGCTTCCCCCGTCGCGCGGGTGGGCGGCGCGGGCGCCTGTCGGCGCGGGCGCGAGGGCGATGCGGGAGGCTGGGGACATGAGCGAGAACGACGCCGCCTCCGCCGCCCCGGACGGCTCCGGCACCCCGGGGACCGACCCGTCGCCCGGATCGACGTCGGCCGTCGCGGGCCCGGCCGAGAGCCCGACGGGCTCCCTGGGGGACGCCGGCGCCCGGCCCGCCGGTCCCGGCGGCGTGCGCTGGGCCGAGGGCACGGGCCGCGAGTACGACGGCGCGTCCCCGGCCACCGCGACCACCACCGAGGGCGCGACGCCCTACAGCGCCCCGACGCAGGTGACGCAGGTGCCGCCCCAGCAGCAGGGGCAGCAGCACGGGCAGCAGCAGGGGCAGCCGCAGGGCCCGCCGCAGGGCCCGCCGCACGGCCTCGGGAGCCCGACCGGCGCCGCGCACGCGACCGCGGCCTTCGGGCCCGCACCGACGTCCCAGCCGACGTCGTACCCGGCGACGGCGCCGCAGGGTGCACCCCCGGGCCCCGGCGGCTCCGGCGGGTACGGCTGGGGCAGCGCCGCGGCCGGGCCCGCGACGCCGCCCGGCGGCTTCCCCCGCGACACGGGCGGCGGCTGGGGCGGGGGACCCGGCGGTCCCGGCGGACCGGGTGGTCCCGGCGAGCAGTCCTCGTCCGGGCGCCGCCGACCGGGCACCCTCGCGATCGTCGCGCTCGCGCTCGTGGCGGGCCTGATCGGCGGTGCGCTCGGGGCCGCCGTCGTGGGTGGGCTCTCGGGCGGCGGGTCGACGTCGTCGCAGGGCACCGCGCTCGACCAGCCCGTCCCCGACGAGGCGCCGCCGCCCGGCCCGCCCGGATCGATCGAGCAGGTCGCGGCCACCGTGCTGCCCAGCGCGGTCCAGATCCGCGGCGCGGCGGGCGAGGGTTCCGGCATCGTGCTCTCGGCCGACGGGCTGATCATGACGAACAACCACGTCCTGCAGGCCGGCCAGGGCGGCGGGCTCGAGGCCGTCTTCTCCGACGGCCGGTCCGCGCCGCTGCAGATCGTGGGCACCGCGCCGGCCGCCGACATCGCGGTCGTGCGCGCGAGCGGGATCAGCGGCCTGCGGCCGGCCACGCTCGGCAACTCCGACCAGCTCGTCCAGGGCCAGACCGTCGTCGCCGTCGGGTCCCCTCTGGGGCTGTCCGGCACGGTCACCAGCGGCATCGTCAGCGCGCTGCAGCGACCCGTCGAGGCCGGGGGCTCGGGCTCGGGCCAGAGCAGCGTGCTCGACGCCATCCAGACCGACGCCGCGATCAACCCCGGCAACTCCGGCGGCCCGCTCGTCGACGCCCAGGGCCGGGTGATCGGGGTCAACACCGCGATCGCCAGCGTCACGGGCAGCAGCACCGGGGGGCAGGAGGCCGGCTCGATCGGCCTCGGGTTCGCCATCCCGGTGAACCAGGCGCGCCGGCTCGCCACCGAGCTCGTCGACACCGGGCAGGCGACCCAGGCCGTCATCGGCGTCGGGGTGGCCGACGCCCAGCCGCGCGGTGCCGCGATGGCCGACGTCCAGTCGGGCTCGCCCGCGCAGACCGCCGGCATCGCGCCCGGGGACGTCGTCGTCGGCGTCGACAACCGGGTCATCGAGGACGCCAACGCGTTCGTCGCGGCCATCCAGTCGCGGGCGCCGGGCCAGACCGTGACGCTGACCCTGCAGGCGCCCGGCGGGACGCGTCAGGTCACCGTCACCCTGGGCAGCCGGGTGATCGGCGGGCGCTGAGCCTCAGGCAGGGGTCAGCGCCACGAACGACCGGGTGCCCTCGGCCCGCTCGCGCACGACGAGCCCCGCCTCCACGGCGACCTCGTCCACCGCGTGCGGGCCGAGCACCGCCCACGGGAACCAGGGGCCGTCGGTGTCGAGGAGCGCGAGCGCGTCGTCCCCGGCGCTCTCCAGGTAGGCCGCGCCGCACCAGAGGCCCGCCCCGGGCTCCAGCTCGAGCAGGATCGTGCCGCCCGGCGCGAGCAGGGCGCGGCAGCGGCGCAGCAGGGCCACCGGGTCGCCCCCGATGCCGATGTTGCCGTCGGCGAGCACGACGTGGTCCCAGCGGCCCTCGCCGGGCAGGCGCTCGAAGGCGTCGCGGTGCAGCACGGCGGCACCGCGCTCGAGGCACCGCTCGACGGCCTGCACCGACACGTCGACGCCGAGCGCGGGCACCCCGCGGTCGGCGAGCGCGACGACGAGCCGGCCGGGGCCGCAGCCGAGGTCGAGCGTGGCGCCCGTGCAGCGCTCGAGCAGCCAGCCGTCGTCGCCGTCGGCGTCGTCGTGCCAGCGCTGCACGGCCAGCGGCAGCACCACCCCGTCACCGCGCACCAGCCGCTGGCTGTGCCCGGCGAGCGCCGCGTCGAACACGGCACCGAGCTCGGTCGGTGCCAGGCGGGGCGACGTCTGGGTCATCGTGGGAGGCCTCCGGGGAGGGGGAGCGCGTCCGCGACGGCGCGGGCGAAGCGGCCGGTGGGCACGAGGTCGGCCACCGCGACGGCGTCGTCGGGGGTGTCGACGTCGGAGAGGGGCGGCAGCTCGAGCACGAGGCCCGGGTGCCCCGCCCGCAGGGCGTGGAGCGTGCGGCGGCCGGTGTCGTCGCGCGAGGTCGGGACCTCGGTGATCAGCGACGCCCGCCGGGGATCGTCGAGCGCCAGGGCCCACCAGCCGCCGTCGAGCGCGAGGCCCAGGGCGGCACCGGCGTCGGTGGCGACGAGGTCGAGCGCGTCGGCGAGCAGGGCGGTGTCGACCTGCGGGGTGTCCATCCCGATCTGCACGCTGACGGCACCGGGGAACGCGTCGGCGACGTCCGCGTGGGCGGCCGCGATGCGCTCGCCCAGCGAGTCGCCGCGCTGGCGCACGACGAGGGTGCGGGCGAGGGCGTCGCCCAGCTCGTCGCGGCACGCGGCGTCGGCCGGGTCGCCCTCGAGGGCGACGACGACCCGCGCGCCGGGCACCGCCAGCGCCGCGTCGAGGGTGTCGAGGAGCGCCGCGGCCGCGACCTCGGCCGCGCCCGCCGGCGTGGCGGCGGGGGTGAGCCGGGTCTTCACGCGCCCCGCGACGGGGGCCTTCGCGAGCACGAGGACGACGCGGTCGACCGTCGTGACGGGCACAGGGGTCCGCATGGTGGGCGCGTTCGCGCCGGGGCGCGGCATCGGTTCGGCCCCTCGGGTCATCGCACGCTGCCTGGTGCGTCACCGGCGGTGGACGGTGTCCGGGAGGTCCGGGTGCGGGCCAGCGCGGCCGACATGTCACGCACCGCGCGCACGGTGCCCTTCACCGAGCCCGAGACCTTCGAGCGCCCGCCGGCCCGCGGCCGGTAGGCGACGTCGATTTCGCGGATCCGCCAGCCGGCGGCACCGGCGCGGATGAGCAGCTCGAGGGGGTAGCCGAAGGCCCGGTCGGTGATCCCGAGGTCGAGCAGGGCCTGCCGGCGGGCGACGCGGATCGGGGCGATGTCGCGCACGGCGACCCCGCGGGTGCGCATCAGCCCGGAGAGCACGAGGTTGCTGACGCGGGCGTGCCACGGCCACACGCCGCGGGCCTGCGGGACGCGGCGCCCGACCACGAGGTCGGCGTCGGTGTCGTGCAGCAGGCGCACCATCGCGGGCAGCTCGGCCGGGTCCAGCGAACCGTCGGCGTCGATCACCGCCACGACGTCGGTGCGCGTCGCCTCCAGCCCGGTGTGCACGGCGGCGCCGTAGCCGGGCCTCGCCTCGTGGACCACCAGCGCGCCGAGGCCCCGTGCGACCTCGGGCGTCCCGTCGGTCGACCCGTTGTCGCAGACGACGGCGTCGAACCCGTCGGGCAGCGCGGCGAGGACGCCGGGCAGCGCCTCGGCCTCGTCGAGACAGGGGAGCACGACGTCGACGCGTCCGGAATGCTCCTCGTGACCTTCCATCCCGGTCACGCTATGAGGTCGGGCGTGTGTCCGCCGCTCGGGGGGCGTCACCGTGCCGGGGGACCCGCCACGGTCGTGGCGGGCTTCCTCGTGGTCCGTACGGAGCACCGCAAGCCGACAACCGGCCCTCCTCACGCCGGGATCACCGGGCGCCCGTACCGTCCCGGCTGATGACGACCGAGCTGCGGAACCGCCCGGGAGCGGCCGGCGACCCGCCGTCGCCGACCCGCCCGCCCTTCCGCCTCCGGGGCGACCTGATCGCCGTCGTGGCCGCTGCGCTGCTGGTCACGGCGTCGTCCGTGGTCGGATGGGCGCTGATCGACGCCGGGGTGCCGGTGCTCGTGGGGTGGCCGCCGCTGCTCGCCGCGTGGCTGCCGCGGGTGGGGCCGGGGACGGTTCCGGCGATCGTGGTGGCGCTGCTGGTCGCTCTCGGTGGCCCCGCCGTGGCCCGCCGGCTGCGCTTCGGCCCGCTGCTCGCCGTGGCCTACGTCGCGTCGCTCGCGTGGACCTTCGCGCTCGCGACGATCGACGGGTGGATCGTTGGCGTCGCCGAGCGGCTGGCGACCCCGACCGAGTACCTCGTGGAAATCCCACGTACCCCGGACATCGCGCTCTTCCTCCAGACGTTCGCCGACCGCATCGCCGGGATCACCCCCGACACCCTCGTCACGCACGCCTCGGGCCACCCGCCCGCCGCGACGCTGTTCTACGTCCTGCTCGACCGGGTCGGGCTGCCCGGCGGCGGCTGGGCGGGCGGCGTCACCATCCTCGTCGGGGCGTCGGCCGTCGTCGCCGTCGCGATCACGCTGGCCGCGCTGGGCGACCGGGACCTGGCCCGCGCCTACCTGCCGTTCGGGGTGCTGGCCCCGGCCGCCATCTGGGTCGGCGTCTCCGCCGACGGCATGTTCGCCGCGGTGCTCGCCTGGGGCGTCGCGCTGTTCGCCCTCGGCGCCGTGCGCCGCGGGATCGGCGGGCACCTGCTGGGCCTGGCCGGCGGCGTGGTCATCGGGCTCTCGCTGTTCCTGTCCTACGGGCTGGTGCTCACCGGGCTCATCCCGGTCGTCATCGCCCTGCTCGTGCGCCGCGTCGCGCCCCTGGTCACCGGCGGCCTCGGCGTCGCCGCCGTCGTCGCCGCGTTCGCCGCCGCCGGGTTCTGGTGGTGGGAGGGCTACGAGCAGGTCCAGGTCCGCTACTACCAGCCCGGCGAGTACGGGCTGCTCCGGCCGTACGAGTACTGGGTGTGGGGCAACCTCGCCGCCTTCGTCCTCGTGCTCGGCCCCGCGGTGATCGCCGGCCTGCGCCGCGCCGCCTGGCGCCCCCGCGCCGCCCCGCTGGTCGTCGTGGCCCTCGCCGCCTGCGGGCTCGTGGCGGTGCTCGCCGCCGACCTCTCGGGGCTGTCGAAGTCCGAGGTGGAGCGGATCTGGCTGCCCTTCGCGGTGTGGACCGTGCCGCTGGTGGTGCTCCTGCCCCGGCCCTCGTGGCGCTGGTGGCTGCTCGCCCAGGCGGCCCTCGCGCTCGTGATCAACAGCCTGCTCGCGACGGTCTGGTAGGCGGCGGAACGAGCAGCGAACGGGTATCTCGCTGCTTCTACGCGCGCGAACTCCCCGTTGATCAGCCGACGGCGTCGCGCAGCGGGTCGGTGGCGAAGGCGGCGATACCGTCGGCGAACGACGTGCGGGCGCGGTAGCCCAGCAGCTCGGCCGCGCGGGCGGGGTCGGCGGTGACGTGGCGGACGTCGCCGGGGCGCGCACCGCCGACGATCTGCGGCGCCGGCCCGGCCATGGCGCCGGCGAGCGTGGTGGCGAGGTCGGCGATGGTGCGGACCTCGCCGGAGCACACGTTGAGCGGGACGCACCGGCCGTCCTCGGCCGGCGTCTCGAGCGCGGCGACGTTGGCCGCGGCGACGTCGGAGACGTGCACGAAGTCGCGCCGCTGGCGCCCGTCCTCCATCACCCGCGGGGCCTCGCCGCGCTCCAGGGACGACCGGAAGATCGACGCGACGCCGGCGTACGGGGTGTTCTGCGGCATCCGCGGGCCGTAGACGTTGTGGTAGCGCATCGCCCACACCCGCCCGCCGGTGGCGCGCGCCCAGGCGACGGCGAGGTGCTCCTGCGCGAGCTTGGTGGCGGCGTAGGTGCTGCGCGGCTCGAGCGGGGCGTCCTCGGGCACCAGCTCGCCGGCGAGGTCACGGCCGCAGTGCGGGCACGGCAGGTCGTAGCGGCCGGCGTCGACGTCGGCCTGCCGGCGCGCGGGCGGGGGCACCACGCCGTGCTCGGGACACGAGTAGCGGCCCTCGCCGTAGACGACCATCGAGCTCGCCATCACGAGGTCGCGGTGCCCCGAGCGGTACATCGCGGCGAGCAGGACGGCCGTGGCGACGTCGTTGTTCTCGGCGTAGTCCGGCGCGTCGTTGGGGTCGACGCCGTGCCCGACCATCGCGGCCTGGTGGCACACCGTGTCTACCTGCGGCAGCAGCCGGTCGAGCAGCCCGGCGTCGCGGACGTCGCCGCGCACCAGCTCGTAGCGGTCGAGCCACGGCGGCGCCTTGCCCTCGGCGTGCGCCTGGGGCAGCAGCGCGTCGAGCAGTACGGGGGTGTGGCCCCGCTCGGCCAGGAGGTCGGCGATGTGCGAGCCGATGAACCCGGCCCCGCCCGTGAGGAGAACGCGCACCCGCGCACGCTAACCGGCCGGGCGGTGCTCGTCCGGGCGGGTGTGCCACCGGGCCGACGCCGTGCCCGGTGTGCCCGGCTACGTTGGGCGCCATGACGAACCAGCCGCTGCACGGCGGCGAGGAGGAGCTGCTGGGACGGGCGCTCGTGGTCGTGGTCGACGACCGGGTGAGCCGGGGCGAGACGTCGGACACGATCGGGCCCCTGGTGACCGAGCTGCTCGGCGAGGCGGGCCTGGTGGTCGACGGGACGATCGTCGTGCCGGGGGAGTCGGTCGCGATCCGCAACGCGCTGAACACCGCGGTCATCGGGGGTGTCGACCTCGTGGTCACCGTCGGAGGCACCGGCGTCTCGCCGCGCGCGGTCACCGCCGACGCCACCGCCGGCGTCCTCGACCGGCCCATCCCCGGCATCGCCGAGGCCATCCGCGCCTCGGGGCTCGCCGCCGGCGCGGTGGACGCCGGGCTCTCGCGCGGGCTGGTCGGCGTCTCGGGCAGCACCCTCGTGGTGAACCTCGCGTCCTCCCGCGCCGCGGTGCGCGACGGCATGGCCACGCTCACCCCGATGATCTCGCACGTCGTCGCCGAGCTGTCGGGGATGGAGGAGCACTGAGCTCCCCGCCCGGCGACGGGTCGGAGGACGGGCCCGACGACGAGGCCCGGCGTCGCGCGGCCCGCCGGGCCGCGATCTTCGGTGACGACGTGGTGTCGTCGGCGGACGAGCGCGACCCGGGCGGTGCGGCCGACGGGGCGCCCGACCCCGGCGACGACGCGGACCGCCGCCGCTACGAGGCCGAGCGGCCGCCGCACCACGACCGTCCCTGAGGCGCTCACCGCGGTACCCGTGCCCGGACCCGGGCGGCCTCGCGGGTGAGGTGGTCGCGTTCCGGGACGCTCGGGGCGAGCCGGGCGGCCGCGGCGTAGAGCTCGGCGGCGAGGTCGAGGTCGCCGGCGCGCTCGTGCAGGTAGGCGCGCGAGGCGGTGTGCCGCGGCAGCCCGGGATCGAGCTCGGCGAGTGCCGCGAGCCCGGCCCGCGGCCCGTCCGCCTCGCCGAGGGCCACCGCGCGGTTGAGCCGCACCACCGGCGAGTCGGTGAGGCGCAGCAGCTCGTCGTACCACTCGACGATCTGCACCCAGTCGGTCTCGCCGGTGCTGGGGGCGTCGGCGTGCAGCGCGGCGATCGCGGCCTGCGCCTGGTACTCGCCGAGGTGGTCGCGGGCCAGCGCGGCCTGCAGGACGGCGACGCCCTCGGCGATGAGCCGGGTGTCCCAGCGCGCGCGGTCCTGCTCGGCGAGCGGCACGAGCCGCCCGCCGGTCCCGGTGCGGGAGTCGCGGCGGGCGTGGTGGAGCAGCATCAGCGCGAGCAGGCCGGCGACCTCGGGCTCATCGGTGAGCGCGGCGAGCTGGCGGGCGAGGCGGATCGCCTCCGCGGCGAGGTCGAGATCGCCGCCGTAGCCCTCGTTGAACACGAGGTAGAGCACGCGCAGGACGGTCGCGAGATCGCCGGGCCGGTCGAGCCGGACGTCGCCGATCCGCTTCTTCGCCCGGCTGATGCGCTGGGCCAT
This sequence comes from Actinomycetospora chlora, assembly GCF_039542135.1. Classification (NCBI taxonomy): domain Bacteria; kingdom Bacillati; phylum Actinomycetota; class Actinomycetes; order Pseudonocardiales; family Pseudonocardiaceae; genus Actinomycetospora; species Actinomycetospora chlora. The sequence goes on along the minus strand of NZ_BAABHO010000003.1, from coordinate 21,074 downwards.
CGTCGCCTCGGGGACGAGGTACGCCGCCGCGACCTGCCGGGTGGTCAGGCCGCCGACCGCGCGCAGGGTCAGCGCCACGGCCGCGGCCGGCGGCAGGTCCGGGTGGGCACAGAGGAAGAAGAGCCGCAGCGTGTCGTCCGTGCCGGGCGCCTCGCCCGGGGGCGGCTCCGCCTCGACCGTGTCCTCCCGCCCGCGCCGCGACGCCTCGGCGCGGGCGGCGTCGAGGAATCGGCGCCACGCCGCGGCCACCAGCCAGCCCTTCGGATCGCGCGGCGGGTCGTCCGGCCAGGCGCCGAGCGCCCGGATCAGGGCTTCCTGCACGGCGTCCTCGGCCGACGCGAAGTCCGCCCCGCGCCGGACGAGGACACCGATCACCGCGGGCACGAGCTCCCGCAGCAGCGACTCGTCCACGACCGTCAGTCCGTCGAGCCGGGCGTGCCCGTGAGGAACGGCCGGACCTCGAGCCACTCGTGGATCGGCTCGCCGCCCGCGCCCGGCGCCGCGGAGAGCTCGGCGGCGAGCTGCGTCGCCCGCTCCCAGGACTCGACGTCGATGATCATCCAGCCGGCGATGAGGTCCTTGGTCTCGGCGAAGGGCCCGTCGGTGACCGGCGGGCGCCCCTCGCCGTCGAAGCGGACGAACGCGCCCTCGGCGGCGAGGGCCTGGGCGTCGACGAACTCGCCGCTCTCGCGCAGGCGGTCGGCGAAGTCCTGCATGTACTGCATGTGCGCGTCGACCTCCTCCGGTGTCCACCGGTCCATCGGCGTGTACTCGATGCCCGGGTGACCCGGTCCCCCGCGGTAGTGCTTGAGCATCAGGTACTTCACGGTGATCTCCCTGTCGGTCGTGGCGGCCCCTGCCGGCCGCTCGCACCCCGGGGACGGAGCCGCGGCCGCGTCCTCGACACCCTGGGCGCAGGAATCTTGCGGCGGGCCTCAGCGCAGCGTCACGGTGACCTCCTCGCGCAGCGACACCGTCGCCACCCGCGCCGCGAGACCCGCGGGCAGGGCGACCACCACCACGGGCGCCGCGCCGGCGGTGCGCTCCGGCGCGGGCAGCACGGCGAGCACCACCGCGCCCGCCGCCAGCACGGCCGGCTCGCCGGGCACCTCATCGGCGGTCGCCCCCGCGTCAGCCGGGGAGCCCGCGGCCACCAGGTCGACCCGCGTGCCCGGGGTCAGCAGCACGGCCACGCCCGCGTCGGCCAGGCGGACCGGCACCCCCGCGGCGTCGGGCACCCCGGCGGCCGCGACCGCCGCGGCCGGGCCGAGCAGCCGCACGTCGGTCAGGGCCTCGCCGGCCCGCACGCCACCGACCACCTGGCGTCCCGCCACCGCGGCCGGCTCGGCGAGCGCGCCCGCCGGCACGAGCTCGTCGGGCACCGGCCGCACCGCGACGTCGGCGGGACCGAGCGCGGTGCCCGGCGCGAGGTCGCGCACCGCGACGAGCACCGGCGTCCCCGGCGGCGTCACGCCGGGTGCGGCGAGCAGCGCGGCGGCGACCACGACGAGCAGGGCCGCGGCCGCCCGCCGCAGCGCCACCGTCCGCCGCCACCCCGGCGGCGGCAGGCGCCACCGTGACCGGCCCCGCCGTCCCTCGTGTCCTCGCACGTCGTGGACGGTAGGGGCGGGTCCGGCGGGGAGCCCAGCACTGCTCGCGGACCTGTGGACGCGAACGGCGGATGGGGACGGCGTCCGGAGCCGGCAGCGGTCAGGCACCCCCGGTCGGGTGTGCACGACCCGCCCGGCGCGAGGGCGTCCTGCCGCCGCGGGTAGGTTGCCGCGTCGAGGACGCCGAGTGGGAAGTGGGCGGGCGCAGGCATGGCCGTGGTGCTCGTGCTGCTCGCGACGATCGCCAACGCGACCGCCCTCGTGCTCCAGCGCAAGGCCGCCCAGGACAGCGCCCGCTCGCGGGGCATCAGCGCCGGCTCGTTGCGCGACATGGTCCAGCGCCCGGCGTGGCTGGTCGGCACGTCGATCTTCGCGGTCGCCGTCGCCCTGCAGGCCACGGCCCTGAGCCTCGGGTCGATCGCCCTCGTGCAGCCCGTGCTCGTCATGGAGCTGCCGTTCACGCTGCTGCTCGGCTGGCTCGTCCTGGGCGGCGCGCTGCGGCGCCGGGAGTGGATCGCCGTCGCCGTCATGTCGGTGGGCCTGGTCGTGCTGCTCGTGTCGCTGCAGCCCAGCGGGGGAGACGCGCTCGGCGCGGGCGCGGTCGTCTGGATCCTCGGCACGCTCGTGACGATGGGCCTGCTCGGGCTGACCACGGCCGTCGCGAAGCGGTCGCCCCCGGTCGGGCGCGCCGCGTTCTACGGCATCGCGGCGGGTATCGGCTCCGGGTTCGTGGCGGTGATCGTCAAGGCGATGACCGAGGCCCTCGCCGAGGGCGGGCTGGGCCAGGTCGTGACGACCTGGCAGAGCTACCTGCTGATCCCCGTCGCGCCCGCCGCGTTCCTGGTGCTGCAGCACGCGCTGCGGGCCGGGCGGCTGCTCGCGTCCCAGCCCGGGCTCATCCTCGGCAACCCGCTGCTCTCGTCAATCTGGGGCGTGGGGCTCCTGGGCGAGGAGGTCAACGGCGGGGCCGCCGTCGTGGGCGGCATCGCCGGCGCGGTGCTCATGACCGTCGGGGTCTTCCTGCTGTCGCGCTCACCGCTGCTCGCGGCCCAGGAGGGCGGTCCGCGCGACCGGCCGACCACCGGCCGGCAGGGCACCGTCGAGCGACGTCGACCCCTCTAGGGCCACTCGCCCGAGGACCGAAACGTCGTCGCCGTCACCCATCAGGGTGATGTCCGGTGACTCCGGCAACCGGACGCGTCCCGATCCGTCTTCCGGAGTGCGAGGACCTCGACGCCGGCCGCTGGGGAGCGGGTGGGTGTCGGGTCGGTCCGGGACGCCGACTCGGGGTCGGCGTCCCGGACCTCCCCTCGCAGGGGGTGGGGCTCAGGCCGACTTCGCGGACGATCCCGACGTCGCCGAGGACCCGCTCGATCCGGACGACCCGGAGCCGCTCGAGGACGAGCTGCTCGACGAGGAGCCGGAGTCCGACGAGCTCGCGGCCTTCTCGCCGGAGCCCTTGTCGCCCGAGCCCTTCGACTCGCCCGACGACGACTCGGACTTCTCCGACGAGGAGGACGTCGACGACGTCGCGCCCGCACGCGCGTCGTTGCGGTAGAAGCCACTGCCCTTGAACACGATCCCCACCGACGAGAACACCTTGCGCAGCCGCCCGCCGCACACCGGGCACTCGGTCAGCGAGGGGTCGGAGAACGCCTGGACCTGCTCGAAGCGGTGGTCGCAGGCGGTGCAGGCGTAGGGGTAGGTCGGCACGTGCACTCCTGATGTCGTCCGCCCCGCGAGTCCGGGGTGGTGGTGTCCGCCGCGCAGTGTAGATGGCACTCGCGCACTGCGAGTGCCAACGCCGGGAGCGTCACCGCTGTTCCGTCGCGGCCGTCGGCGTGTCGTGCCGGCGAGGATGTGGCGATCCTGGCGCCCGGTGCCAGCAATGCCGCGTTGCTGGCACCGGAGGTGCCCTCACCCGCCGAGCGGCGCCAACCCCGTCGAGGGGCGCCAGACGGCGTGGACGGGGACGTCGTGGGGCTCGGCGGGGAGGTCGTCGGCGACGAGCCCGTCGTCGTCCACCAGGGCCACGAGCCGCGTCGCCGGGCCGGCGAGGGGGAGGCTGCGGTCGTAGTGCCCGCCGCCGCGGCCCAGGCGCACGCCGCGGCGGTCGACCGCGAGGGCGGGGACGACGACGAGGCCGGCGTCGGCGATCGCGCCGGGGCCCCGCCGCGGGCCGGTGGGTTCGCGCAGGCCGTGCGGGCCGGGGCCCAGCGACGCCGGCCCGTCGTACTCCGCCCAGTCCAGGGGCGCGTCGCCGACCGTCACCGGGAGCAGCACACGCCGCCCGAGCGCCCGGGCGGCCTCGAGCACCGGCAGCCCGCCCGGCTCGCCACCGACCGCGACGAACAGGCAGACCGGGTCGGGCACGCCCGCCACCACCGCCGGCAGGGACGCCACGAGCAGTGCCGCGTCGACGCGCTGCTGCTCGGCGGTCCGCGCCCGGCGCGCCGCCAGGAGGGTCCGCCGGAGCTCGGCCTTGGTCACCCCCGCAGGGTCTCGCCGTCGGCGACGTGGCGCGGGCCCTCGACCGCGACGTCGCCGGTGACCGTGACGTCCGCCCCGAACGTGACGTCGCCGGAGACGGTCAGCGAGGACGCCCCCACCAGCGACGGCGCGCCCCCGGGGAAGCGGCGCTCGAAGTCGCCGAGCAGCTTGAAGCCCGTGTCCAGCTTCACCACCGGCGCGGGCCCGACGGGCACCATGCGGCCGTCGTCGGTGAGGTCGTAGAGGTCCGAGCGGGCGACGAGCAGGTCGTCGGTGGTCTTGACCGGCGCGAACCGGCTGCGCGGCACCTCGATCGCCTGCGCGCCCTCGATCGACCCGATCGCCGCGCCCATGGCGGTCTCGAGCTGCAGCACGGCCGTCGAGGAGGAGTCGGTGGGGTCGACCGTCTTCTTGTTGACGATCAGTGGCAGGTACGGCGCCGCCGGGTCGGCCTCCTGCAGCGCCCGCAGGTGCTCGAGGTCGAACCACAGGTTGTTGGTGTTGAAGTAGCTGAACCGCTCGATGTCCTGGAACGACTCGTCGCCGTCAGGCACCTGCGCGGTCTCGCGGAGCACGAGCGCACCGCTGTCCGACGGGTCGAGCTCCGCTCCGCTGCGTCTCCGCAGTCGCGCCAGGTGCCCGCCCTTGCGGTCCATCGCCGTCCGTCGCGCCACCTCGAGCGCGAACGGGACCTCCCGCGCCGCCATCCACGCCGCGACGCGCACGTCGGGGACCGCGCCGAGGTTGTCGGAGTTCGACACGAAGCACCAGCGCACGCCGGCGGCCAGCAGCCGCTCCAGCGCCCCCGACGCGGCGAGCGCGGTGTAGAGGTCGCCGTGGCCGGGCGGGCACCACTCCAGGCGCGGGTCGGCGGGCCACGACACCGGCGTCCACGTGTCGGCGCGCAGCTTCGGCTCGACGCCCTGCAGGAAGTCCAGCGGCAGCTCGGGGTCCTCGAGCCCGGGGTGGCGGCGCAGCGCGGCGAGCGAGGGCTCGCGGGTGCCCTCGGAGTCCATGAGCAGCAGCGGGAGGCGTGCGCCGTGGCGTTCGCGCAGCGCCAGGGTCTGGCGGGCGACGGCGTCGAGGAAGCTCGTGCCGGGCTTGATCTCCAGCAGCGACTTCGGCCCGTCGAGACCCATGCTCGTGCCGAGGCCGCCGTTGAGCTTGATCACCGCGAGCCGGTCGAGCGCCGCCCGGGCGTCCGCGTCGGAGGGCTCGCCCAGCGCGTCGAGGGTCGGCAGGTCCCCGACCTCGTCGAGGTCCTCGCCGGGCACGACGGCGCTCTCCGGCTCGGCCAGCTGCTCGAGGCGGCGGCGGAACGCCTCGACCTCGGCGGGGTGGGCGTCCCGTGCGGTGAGGGCGGCCAGGGCCTGGTCGAGATAGGTGTCGACGGAGGACATGGGCCCATGGTCCCGCGTGCCACGCCAGGGCCGACCCGCGGTCCCGGGCGCGTCGGAACCCGCCGCGGCGCACTCGCCGTAGGACGATGGTCTCCATGCGGAGGCGGACCCGGTGAGGACGGTGGAGGCCCAGCTGCGACGCGTGCTCGACGCGGCGGTGCGCCCGGCGCCCCTGCGGGTCGACATCTCCTCCGCCCAGGGCCTCATGTGCGCCGAGGAGATCACGGCCGACCGCGCCCTGCCCGGGTTCGACCAGGCGGCCGTGGACGGGTTCGCCGTGCGCAGCGTCGACGTGCGCGCCGCGGCCGAGGAGCCCGTCGAGCTGCCCGTGGTCGGCGAGGTCGCCGTCGGCTCGCGCCAGGCGCACCGCCTGCAGCCCGGCCAGGCCGTCCGCGTGGCCACCGGCGCGCCGCTGCCGACGCTCGCCGACGCCGTCGCCCCCTACGACCACACCGACGCCGCCGACGACCCGTCGGCCCGGGGGACGGGTCACCGGGCGCGCCTCACCGTCAAGACCCCCGTGCCGTCGGCGGGGTGGGTCCGCCGGGTCGGGGAGGACGTCGCGCCCGGTGACGTGGTCGTGCGCCGCGGCGCCGTCGTGGGGCCCGCGCAGGTCGGGCTGCTCGCCGCGGTGGGGCGCAGCAAGGTGCTCGTGCACCCGCGGCCCCGGGTCGCCGTGCTGGCCGTCGGCGACGAGCTGGTCGACCTCGACCGCACGCCGGGCACCGGCCAGGTCGTCGACGTCAACTCCTACGCGCTGGCCGCGGCGGCCGCCGACGCCGGCGCCGAGGTGACGCGCCGCGGCATCGCGTCGACCGAGGCCGCGGCGCTGCGCGAGGCCGTGGAGTCGGCGCTGGCGCGCTCGGAGGTCGTGGTCATCGCCGGCGGGGTCGGCGGGCGCCTCGGCGAGGACGTCCAGGACGCGCTGGCCGCGCTCGGGCCGGTCGACATCTCGCGGGTCGCCATGCACCCCGGCTCCGTGCAGGGGTTCGGGCGCCTGGGCACCGAGGAGGTCCCGACCTTCCTGCTGCCGGCCGACCCCGTCTCGGCGCTGGTGGTGTTCGAGGTCCTGGTCCGGCCGCTGATCCGGCTCGCGCTGGGCCGCGCGGAGCTGCACCGCCGCGAGGTCACCGCGGCCCTGCTCTCACCGGTCGCCTCGCCGCCCGGGCGGCGCAGCTACGTGCGCGGACGCCTGCTGCGCGACCGGCACACCGGCGACTACCTGGCCCAGCCCCTGGGCAGCTCCGGGTCCCACCTGCTGTCGTCGCTCGCCGAGGCGAACGCGCTGATCGTCGTCGACGAGGACACCACCGAGCTCGGCATGGACGCCCCCGTGCGGGTGTCGTTCCTCGCGCCGCGCACCTGAGCGCCGCCGCGTCGGTGCGAGGAGGATCCCCCGCGTGACCCGTGCCCCGTGGGGCGGGGCCCGGCCGACCGGGCGCCACCCCGGCTGGCCCGCGCGCACCCGCGCCCTGCGGGTGCCCGCCGGCGTCGTGTCGCTGCGACCGGTGCGCCTGCGCGACGGCGGCGCCTGGTCGCGCATCCGCCTGCGCGACGAGGAGCACCTCGCGCCGTGGGAGCCGACGCTGCCGGGGCCGTGGGCCGACCGCAACGCGCTCGCCGAGTGGCCGGCCCGCTGGGGCGCGCTGCGCTCGATGGGCCGGGCCGGGCAGGCGCTGCCGTTCGCGCTGCTCGTCGACGGCGAGTTCGCTGGCCAGGTCGTGGTGGGCAACGTCGTGCGCGAGCCGCTGCTCTCGGCCTACGTCGGCTACTGGGTCAGCGCCCACGTCGGCGGTGGCGGCGCGGCGACGGCGGCCGTGGCGCTGGCCGTCGACCACTGCTTCGCGCGGGTCGGGCTGCACCGCATCGAGGCGACGGTGCGGCCCGAGAACGTCCGCAGTCGCCGGGTGCTGGAGAAGCTCGGGTTCCGCGAGGAGGGCCTGCTGCGGCGCTACCTCGAGGTCGACGGCGACTGGCGCGACCACCTCGTCCTCGCCGTCACCGAGGAGGACGTCCTCCCCGACGGCCTCGTGCAGCGGCTCCTGCGCGCGGGCCAGGCCGAGCGCGCGTGACCGAGACCGACGACATCACCCACACAGCCCAGACGTCGACCTTGACTTGACCCCCGGTCGAGTGGCAGGGGGCCGGGGACCCCGGGGGTCGAGGTTCCCCTACTGGAGGGATGAGGTCACTGCTCGCGCACGACACGCCGTCGCGGCTCCGGGGCGCGCGGGACTCGTGTGACTAGCGTGGCGCCTGCGACGGCCCGGATCCGGGCGTCGCGGTCGTGCGGGGTGGGAGGTGTGCGGTGCCGAGCTCGGTCGTGTTCGCGGCCCTGGTCCTGGCGTGGCTGGTCGTGCTCGTGCCCGTCGTCGCCCGCCGCCGCCAGATGGTCCCGCGTCCCGCGGAGGCCGATCTGAGCGCCCGGGTGCTGCCGCGGACGGTCGGCGCACCCCTGATGGAGGAGGTCGCCGTGGCGACTGCGCAGACGCAGGGACGGGCCGGGGGCGCCGCGGTCGGAGCGGTCGGGGGATCGGCGGGCACGACCCTCGCGGAGCGCGCCGACGAGACCCCCGAGGCCGTGGACGCCGAGCTCGACCTCGACGCCGAGCGCGCCGACCTCGACGACCTCGACGACCTCGACGGGGACCTCGACGACGTCGACGACCGTGCCGACACCGACGCGCTCACCGACGAGCAGCTCGCCCCCGACGCGCGCCGGCCGGTCGGCCGGGAGCGGGTGCTCGCGCGCCCCGCGCCGCGCGGCGAGGAGGACCTCGAGGACGGGCTCGACGACGAGTACGAGGACGAGTTCGACGACGAAGCCTACGACGAGTACGACGACGAGGCCTACGACGACCTCGACGAGGACCTCGACGACGAGCCCGCCGGCCGGGAGCTGCGCCCCTACCGTCCCGGCCGCGGGGGCTTCGACCCCGACGCGGCGGCGGCCGCGGCGCACGCGCGGTACGCGTTCCGCCAGCGGATCGCGCTCGGCCTCATCGCGGTCGCGGTGCTCTCGGCGCTCGCGGCGCTGGTGATCTCGAGCGCGATGTGGTGGCTGCACGTCGCCGCGGACGTCGTGCTCGTCGGCTACCTCGTCTTCCTGCGCCGCCAGACGCGCATCGAGGAGGAGGTGCGCGCCCGGCGGGCGGCCCGGCTGTCCGGCGAGCGCCGCGCGCTCGAGGCCCGCCGGGCCCGGCAGGCCGAGCACGACGCCCGCATGGCGGCCCACCGCGACTGGATCGAGGCCGAGTACGACGCCGACGACGACCCCGCCGAGGCATACGAGGAGGAGGACGACGCGCCCCGCTGGGCGGCGCCGCGCACGCCCCCGCCGCCGGTGCCCGCGGACCTCGAGCTGGTCGACGACTCCGACGACGACCCCGCGTTCCACGACCTCGACGGCGAGCGCACCTACGGTTACCGGCGCGCGGCGGGCGCCTGACCCGCCTCGGGAGCACGATCGACGGCGTTGCTAGAGTTGGCGCCGCACCAGGGGCTGTGGCGCAGTTGGTAGCGCGACTCGTTCGCATCGAGTAGGTCAGGGGTTCGATTCCCCTCAGCTCCACCCCACTCCGGACGCCCGAGCCGTCGGCTCGGGCGTTCGTGCGTCCTGGACACATCGCGAACGCGCGGGAAGTCCTCGCGGTGAGACCGTGGTCACGGCACGATCTGCAGGCCATGAGCGCTGCCGCTGACCCCACGCTGATGCGCCCGGCGGGCCCGATCGAGGGAACGGGCATCGGCGCGTACCGCGACTACCTGGCGGCGCGGGGGCTGGACTTCGGGGACTACCCGGCGATGTGGCGCTGGTCGGTCGACGACCCCGAGGCGTTCTGGGGCTCCATCTGGGACTTCTACGGCGTGCCCGGCGGCTACGAGCGGGTGCTCGGGTCGTCGGCGATGCCGGGCGCGCAGTGGTTCCCGGGCGCGCGGGTCAACTACGCCGCCCACATGCTCGGCACCGACGAGGACACCGACCGCCCCGCGATCATCGCCCGCTCCCAGACGCGCGGGGCGAGCGAGATGACGTTCGGTGAGCTGCGCGATCAGGTGGCCCGCGCCCGCGCCGGGCTGGTGCGCCTCGGGGTCGGGGAGGGCGACCGCGTCGTCGGCTACCTGCCCCACGTGCCGGAGACGATCGTGGTGTTCCTGGCGGCGGCCAGCCTGGGGGCGATCTGGGGCGCGTGCGCGCCGGAGTTCGGGGCCCGCAGTGTCGTCGACCGGCTCGGCCAGCTGGAGCCGACGGTGCTGCTCGCCGTGGCGTCGTACCGGTACGGCGACAAGGAGATCGACCAGCGCGAGGAGCTCGCCCGCATCCGCGCGGGGCTGCCGACCGTCCGGCACGTCGTCGGGCTGGACTACGGGCCCCACCCGGTGCCGGACGCCATGGCCTGGGACGAGCTGCTCGCCGAGCCGGGCCCGCTCGAGTTCGTCGACCTGCCCTTCGACCACCCGCTCTACGTGCTGTTCTCCTCGGGCACGACGGGGCTGCCGAAGGCGATCGTCCACGGCCACGGCGGTATCCTGCTCGAGCACCTGCGGCTGTTCGGCCTGCACTTCGACATCCAGCCCGGGGACCGCACGCTGTGGTTCACCACCACGGCCTGGGCGATGTGGAACATCACCATCTCGGTGCTGCTGCACCGCGGCGCGATCGTGCTCTTGGACGGCAACCCGCTGTGGCCCGACCTCGAGGCGCAGTGGCGGCTCGCGGCCGAGACCGGCGTCAAGCTCCTCGGCGCGAGCCCCGGCTACCTCATGTCGTGCCGCAAGGAGGGCATCGTCCCGCCGCGCTGGCCCGAGCTGCGCCAGCTGGGCACCACCGGCGCGCCGCTGCCGCCCGAGGCCTTCGACTGGGTCTACGAGCACCTCGGCCCGGACGTCGTCCTCAACCCGTTCAGCGGCGGCACCGACGTGTGCAGCGGCTTCGTCGGCGGCGGGCCGTGGCTGCCGGTGTGGCGCGGGGAGATGTCCGGCGCGGGGCTGGGGCACGACGTCGCTGCGTTCGACGAGGACGGGAACGCCGTCGTCGAGCAGCTCGGCGAGCTCGTCGTGCGCGCGCCGATGCCGTCGATGCCCGTCGGGTTCTGGAACGACCCGGACGGCGAGCGCTACCGCGAGGCGTACTTCGACACCTACCCGGGCGTGTGGCGGCACGGCGACTGGGTGCGCTTCACCGAGCGCGGCAGCTGCGTCATCACCGGCCGCTCGGACGCGACGCTCAACCGCGGCGGCGTGCGCCTGGGCACCGCGGAGTTCTACGACGTCGTCGAGGACATGCCGGAGGTGGTCGACTCGCTCGTGGTGCACCTCGAGGACGACGCCGGCGGGTCGGGGGAGCTGCTGCTGTTCGTCGAGCTGGCCGACGGCGCCGAGCTGGACGACGACCTGCGCGGGCGCATCGCGTCGGGCCTGCGGCGCAACCTCTCGCCCCGGCACGTGCCGGACCTCGTCGCGGCGGTGCCGGCGGTGCCGCGCACGCTGACGGGCAAGAAGCTGGAGCGCCCGATCAAGCAGGTGCTGCGCGGCCGCGCGGTCGAGGAGGTCATCAGCCCGGACGCCGTCCGCGGCGCCGACGCCGTCCCCGCGTTCCGCGACGCCTACGAGGGGTCGCGGTAGAGCACCGCCAGCGCCTCGATGTCGCCCGCGGCCCGGGCCTGCGCGCGGAGGTCGTCGAGCACGTCGGGCCCGGCGCCGGTGAGCACGGCGAGCAGCCCGCGGGCCAGCAGCGCGCCCTCGCCGCCGCCGGCCTCGCGGTACCACCGGTCGGCCTGCTCGAGCAGGGCGAGGGCGACGACGTCGTCGCCGGTGTCGTGCAGGACGCGCGCGAGGGTGGTCCGCGCGGTCGCGGCCACGCGCGGGTCGCCGCTGCGGCGAGCGGCGGCGAGCGCCCGGTCGAGGACGGCGAGGGCGGCGGCGTGGTCGCCGCGCTGCTGCTCGACCCGGCCCAGGCGGGTGCGGTGCAGCGCGGCCTGGCCGAGGAACCCGGAGCGCTCGGAGGCGTCGGCGGCCTCGGCGAGGGCGCCGGCGGCCGCGTCCCAGCGGCCCTGGGCCTGCGCGATCGCCCCGAGCATCCCCCGCGCGTGCACCAGCCCCCACGCGTCGTCGAGCGGGGTGAGCAGCCCCAGCGCCTCGGTGGCCGCGTCCTGCGCCGTCGCGGGGTCGCCGAGCACGATCGACCCGTAGGCCCCCAGCAGGAGGGCCGCGGCGGTCTCCCACGTCCGGCCCTCCCGCCGCGCCGCGTCGGTCGCCGCGCCGGCCTCGGCGAGGACCTCGTGCGGCCGGCCCTGCTGGATGCGCAGGAAGGCGCGGTGCCGGCGCAGGTCGGTGACGCGGTCGCCGGTGGCGAGGCCGGCGGCCCGGTCGAGGTCGGCCTCCGCGCGGTCGAGGTCGCCGGCCGAGGCCTCGAGCCAGCCCGCCAGGAGCAGCACGTCGAGCGCGCGGGGTGACGACGGGTCCGCCGCGAGGGCCCCGCGCAGGCGGGCCGCGCCGGCCGCGCCGTCGCCGAGCACCACCCACGTCCAGCCGAAGCCGGCCGCGGTCCGGACACCGCGGGCCGGGTCGTGCACCGCGCACCAGGCCAGCGCCGCGTCCATCTCCGCGCGCTCGGCGCGGACGAGGGCGAGGCACGCGGCCTGGCCGGGCCCGCGGACGGTGCGCGCCTGGTGGTCGGCCGCGTCGGCGAACCACGCGGCGTGCGCATCGCGGGCCGCGTGCTCGAGCCCGGCGTCGGCCAGCCGGTCGAGGGCGTAGGCGCGGATGCTGTCGAGCAGGCGGTAGCGGACGTCGCTGTCGACGTCGGCGGTCACCAGCGACCGGTGCACCAGCCGCCCCACGACGTCGACGGGAGCCGCCACGCCCAGCGCCGCGAGGACGTGCTCGGCGGCCGCCAGCGGCGCGCCCTCGGCGAACACCGCCAGCCCCCACAGGCCGCGGCGGTCGGCGTCGTCGAGCAGGTCGTGGCTCCAGGCGATCGCGGCGTCGAGGGCCCGCCGGCGGGCGGGCGCGCGGCTCGTGGGGTCGCGCAGCAGGGCGAACCGCCCCCCGACGGCGTCGTCCAGGCGGCGGGTCAGCTCGGGCACCGACAGCGTCGTGAGCCGGGCCGCGGCGAGCTCGACGGCCAGCGGCAGGCCGTCGAGCCGGCGGCACACGTCGGTGACGGCGGCCGGGTCGACGGTGACGGGCCGCGGCAGCCGGGCCGCACGGGCGGCGAACAGCGCCGCCGCGTCGGCCGCGGGCAGGGGCTCCAGGGCGAGCACGGCCTCCCCGTCGACGCCGAGCGGCACCTGGCTGGTGACCAGCACGCGCAGCGGCGGCGCCCCCGCGAGCAGCCGCGCGACCAGGTCGGCGACGTCGTCCGCGACGTGCTCGGCGTTGTCGAGCAGCAGCAGCGACGCCGCGCCCGCGCACCGCTCCCGCAGGGCGTCCTCGCCGCCGGTGACGCCGAGCGCCTCGGCCACCGCCCGCGGGACCGCCCCGGCCCCGTCGAGCCGCACCAGCCACGCCCCGCCCGGCAGCTCGAGCCCGCGGGCCACCTCCAGCGCCGTCCGCGTCTTGCCCACCCCCGCCGTCCCGACCACCGTGACGAGGCGGTGCCCGGCGAGCAGGTCGCGCAGCGCCCGCCGCTCGGGGTCCCGGCCGACCAACGGGGGCCCGGCGGGCGGCAGGTTGCCCGGGCGCAGGTCGGACGCGGCGATCGCGTCGACGCCGGCCAGCGCGGCACTCTGGGCGAGGATGCGCTCCTCGAGGCGCCGCAGTCCCGGGCCCGGGTCGAGGCCGAGGTCGGCCGCGAGCCGGCGGCGGACCTGCGCGTAGGCGGCGAGGGCGTCGGCCTGCCGCCCGGCCCGGTAGAGCGCGGTGACGAGCGAGGCCCACAGCCCCTCGCGCAGCGGGTGCTCGGCGGTGAGCGCCTCCAGCTCGGCGACGACGTCGCTGCCGCCCCCGAGCGCGACCCGGGCCGCGAGGTGGTCCTCGGTGAGCACGAGCCGCAGCTCGGTGAAGCGGCGGCGGTGCGGGGCCAGCCACGTCCCGTCGCCGGCGTCCTGCAGGACCTCGCCGCGGAACAGGGCCAGCGCCGCGGCGGCCCGGTCGCGGACGCCCTCCGCGTCCCCGGCCCGGCGGGCAGCGGCGACCTCGTCGACGAGGTGCTCGACCGTGCCGACGTCGATGCCGTGCGGGTCGACCGCGAGGCGGTAGCCGCCCCGGTCGTGGACGACGACGTCGGGGCCGCCGAGCGCGCGGCGCAGCTGCGAGACCTTGGACTGCAGCGTGTTGCGGCCCTCACTCCCGCCGTCCCAGAGCTCGTCGAGGATCTGCTCGGCGCGCACCGTGCGCCCGGCCTCCAGCGCGAGGCGCACCAGGACCTCGGTGGTGCGCCCCGCCGGGACGGCGACCGGCTCCCCGTCGCGGAGCACCCGCACGGGTCCGAGCAGGGCGACCTCGAGCACGCGCCGAGCGTAGGACCGTCAGCGTTCCGTCAGCGCCCCTCGCGAGGCTCGTCGGCACCACCGACCCGCAGGGAGCCACCGATGACCACTGCCACCGCCCCCGCCCCGACCGGCGCCGTCCGCGACCGCCGCCTCGCCGCGGCCTCGCTGAGTGCCGCCGCCCTCCTCGCGGCCGCCGGGTTCACCGCGCTCGGCGCGGTGTTCGCCTACCCGCAGATCCTCGCGGAGCCGACCGGGGACGTCCTCGCGCTGCACCGCGCGCACGTCGGGGCCGTGACCAGCTGGTTCGCCGTCCTCGTCGTCGGGGCCGCCCTGCTCGGGCCCGCCGCCGTCGCCCTCGGCCGGCTCGCGGGCGGCACGCGCGGGCGCTGGATCACCGGCCTCGGGATCGCGGCCGCCGCCGTCCAGGTGATCGGGCTGTCCCGGTGGGTGCTGGTCGTGCCCTCGCTGAGCGCCGACCCGACGTCCGCCGCCCGGCACACGTTCGAGCTCCTGGGCTTCTGGCTGGGGCAGGTGGTCGGCGAGACGCTCGGCTACGCGCTGACCGCGGCGTTCACGGTGCTCGTCGCGGCCGGGTGCACCGGGTGGCTGCGCTGGTCCGGGTACGCCGCGGCGGCGCTCGTCGCCACCGGCGTGCTCGTCCCGCTCGGCGTCGACCTCGCCCGCCTGACGAACTTCGTCGGCTACGTCGTCTGGTGCGTGTGGCTGCTCGCGCTCTCGGTCGTGCTGCTGGTCACCGCCAGGACGGCAGCCACAGCTCCGCGTTCCACCGGTCGACGGTGATCCACGTGCCGACCAGGACCGGCCACAGCCACGCGAAGTTCGCCACGACGAGCCCGGTGTAGACGCCGACGACGAGCGTGCCGGTGCGGCGCCGCTCCAGCCCCTGCTCCCGCCGCCCGAGGAACTCCCCGAGGGCGAGCACGACGGCGAGCACGAGGAACGGCGCCACCGGTGTCATGTAGAAGAAGTACATCTGCCGGTCGATGTTGGTGAACCACGGCAGGAAGCCCGCGCCGTAGCCGACGAGCACCGCGGCGTGGCGCCAGTCGAACGTCGTCACCACGCGCCAGATCGACCAGCCCAGCGCCGGGATCGAGACCCACCACAGCGCCGGGGTGCCGATGAGCATCACCGCCGAGACGCACGACGGGCCGCCGCAGCCGAGGTCGCCGGTGCCCGACTCGTAGTAGTAGAGCATCGGGCGCAGCCCCATCGGCCACGTCCAGGGCTTCGACTCCCAGGGGTGCGGGTTGCCGCGGGGGGTGTCGAGCGTGGCGTGGAACTCCAGCACCTTGGTGCTGTAGTAGGCGAGCCCGCGCAGCCAGTCCGGCAGGATGCCGCCGACGGGGAGCTGCTGGCCGACGGCGTGGCGGTCGGTGCCGGTCTCGCTCGCGATCCAGGGCAGCCAGCTGGCCAGGTAGCACAGGACCGGCACCGCCACGAACGCCCAGACCGCCGGGGCGACGTCGCGCACCAGCGTCCCGACGAACGGCCGCGCCACCCCGGCCGCGCGGCGGGCGGCCGCGTCGAAGCCGATGAGCAGGGCGCCGAAGAACAGGATGTAGTACAGCCCCGACCACTTGGCCGCGAGCGCGAGCCCGATGCAGACGCCGGCGACGAGCCGCCACCAGCGCACGCCCAGCCGCGGGCCGTAGACGCTCGCGCCGATGCGGCCCTCGGCCACCACGACGGCGAGCCGGGAGCGCACGTCGTCGCGGTCGACCAGCAGCGCCGCGAACGCGGCCAGCACGAACAGCGCCGGGAAGATGTCGATCATCCCGACGCGGGACGAGACGTGGCTGACGCCGTCGGCGATGAGCAGCACGCCGGCGAGCCCGCCGAGCAGCGTCGACCGGGTGAGCCGCCGGGCGATCCGGATGATCAGCAGGATGCACAGGGTCCCGGCCAGGGCCGAGGCCACGCGCCAGCCGACGGGGTCGTACCCGAAGATCCACTGTCCGACGGCCATGAGCTGCTTGGACAGCGGCGGGTGCACGACGAGCTCGTAGCCGGGGTTGTCCTCGTACCCGCCGTTGCGCAGCACCTGCCACGTCTGCGGCACGTAGTGCTTCTCGTCGAAGATCGGGGTGCCCTGGTCGGTGGGCCAGCCCAGCCCCCAGAACCGCACGACGCCGCCGACGAGCGTCAGGACGAGCGTGACGATCCCGGCGCGGAGCCGGTCGGTGGGCATCGGCCGACCGAGCAGCTGCGCCACGGCCGGCGCATCCCGCGGCGCCGGGAGGGCGGCCGGCGGGGGTGCCGGGCGCGCGATGGTGGCCGTCACGGGGACCGATCGTAGGGTTCGGGCCGTGTCCGGGCCGTCCCACGGGGTGCTTCTGCTGGCCGGTGTCCCGCTCGGTGACCCCGGGGACGCCTCCGCGCGGCTGCGCGACGCCCTCGCGGGCGCCGACGTCGTCGCCGCGGAGGACACCCGTCGGCTGGCGCGGCTCGCCGCCGCGCTCGGCGTCACGGTGGGCGGCCGGGTCGTCAGCTACTACGACGACGTGGAGGCCGCCCGCGTCCCGGGGCTGGTCGCGGCGGTGCGCGAGGGGTCGACCGTGCTGGTGGTCAGCGACGGCGGGATGCCCGTGGTGTCCGACCCGGGCTACCGGCTGGTCGTGGCCTGCGTCGAGGCCGGGCTGCCCGTGCGCTGCCTGCCCGGGCCGTCGGCGGTGCTGGCGGCCCTGGCCGTCTCCGGCCTGCCGACCGACCGCTTCTGCTTCGAGGGCTTCGCGCCCCGGGCCGACGGGCGCCGGCGCACGTGGCTGCGGGCGCTCGCGACCGAGCCCCGCACCGCGGTGTTCTTCGAGTCGCCGCGGCGGCTGGCGTCGCTGCTGGGCGTCGCGGTCGAGGAGCTCGGCGGCGAGCGGGCGGGCGCGGTCTGCCGCGAGCTGACCAAGACCCACGAGGAGGTCGTGCGCGGGCCGCTGGCGGACCTCGCCGCGTGGGCCGCCGGGCGCGACGTCCTCGGCGAGGTGACGGTCGTGCTCGGCCCCGCGACGCCGGTGACGCCGGCCCCCGAGGACCTCGCGGCCGAGGTGCTCGGGCTGGTGGCCGGCGGCCGCCGTCTCAAGGACGCGGCCCGCGACGTCGCCACCGCCCACGGCGTCTCGACGAAGGCGCTCTACGACGCCGCCCTCCGCCTCCGTGAGTAGTTGGGGCCCCTATCGGGGCCCCAACTACTCACATCGGCATCAGGGGACCAGGACGAGCTTGCCGGAGACCCGGCCGTGCTGGTTGTCCTCCTGGGCCCGGCCGGCCTCGTCGAGCGCGTAGGTGACGACCGCGGTGGTGCGGTAGCGGCCGTCGGCGACGCGCGCGAGGGCGTCGGTGAGCGCGCGGGCCTCCTCGTCGGGGTCGCCGCCGGAGGAGAACACGACGCCGAGCTCCTGCGAGCCCGGGTAGTCCGCGATCGTGATGACCTTGTCCGGCGAGCCGGTCAGCTCGACGAGGTCGCGCAGCGCGCCCTTGCCCGCGGTCTCCAGCGCGACGTCGACGCCCTGCGGCGCCACGGCCCGCACACGGTCGACCAGGCCGTCGCCGTAGACCACCGGCGTCGCCCCGAGGGCGCGGACGTCCTCCTGGTGGGCCGGGCCCGCGGTGCCGACGACCGTGGCGCCGCGCGCCACGGCGAGCTGCACGGCGTACACGCCGACGCCGCCGGACGCGCCGTCGACGACGAGGGTCGTGCCGGTGTGGTCGCCCTCGCCGAGCCCGAGCAGGTCGAGCACGCGGTAGGCCGTCGTCGTCACCACCGGCAGCGACGCCGCGGTCTCCCACGACACGGCGGTCGGCTTGGCCACGAGCGCGCGCGCGTCGGCGAGCGCCTTCTCCGCGTAGGCGCCGCCGGTCGACCTGCCGGCCACCTCGTCGCCGACGGCGAACGCCGTCACGCCCTCGCCGACCGCCTCCACGACGCCGGCGACGTCGAACCCCGGCACCCGGGGCTCCGGCGGCGCGTCGCCCTTCGCCATGGCCCCCAGCCGCAGCTTCCAGTCCAGCGGGTTCACCGCCGCGGCGCGCACGGCCAGGCGCACCTGCCCCGCACCGGGGACCGGGTCCTCGCGCTCGGTGACCTCCAGGACCTCCGGCCCGCCGAAGCGGCGGTACTGCACGACTCGCGATGTCATGCCCCCACCCAACACCCGCGGGCGCGGCGGCATGCCCGCGCTCAGCCCTCGACCGCCCGCAGCGCCACCGTGGCCCCCAGCTCCCACGCCGCCGCGCGCTCCGCGGCGCCGACCGGGCCGGTCACCGCGCACACCTCGGCCGCCTGCTCCCAGCCCAGCGCGCCGGTGATCCGCAGGACGTCCCGCACGGCGCCCGCGACGTCCGACCCGCCGTGCACGTAGAGCCCGAACGGCCGCCCCGCGGTCTGGTCGAGGCACGGGTAGTAGGCCTGGTCGAGGAAGTGCTTTAGCGCCCCGGACATCGTCCCGATGTTGGCCGGGGTGCCGAGCACGATCGCGTCGCACGCCAGCGCGTCCGCAGCGCCGGCGGTCAGCGCGGGCCGGCTGAGCACCTCGACGTCACCGGGGACCTCGTCGGTCCCCGCGCCCTCGAGCACCGCGGCGAGCAGCTCGTGCAGCGTCGGCGACGGCGTGTGGTGCACGACGAGCAGCCGCGTCACCGTCCCTGGTCCTCCACGACGGCGGCGACGAGGCGGTGGAGCAGGTCGCCGGTACGGGCCGCCGAGGCGTGCACGGCGTCGATCACCGACAGGTGGTCGATCGGGGCGTCGACGGTGCCGGCCGCCGGGTTGCTGACGAGCGCCACCGCCGCCACCCGTGCCCCCGCCGCGCGGGCCGCGATCGTCTCCAGCACCGTCGACATGCCCACCAGGTCGGCGCCGAGCGTGCGCAGCATGCGGATCTCGGCCGGGGTCTCGAAGTGCGGGCCGGGCAGGCCCGCGTAGACGCCCTCGGCGAGCTCCGGGTCGATCTCCCGGGCCAGCGCCCGCAGCCCCGGGTCGTAGGCGTCGGTGAGGTCGACGAACGCGGGCCCCACCAGCGGCGAGCAGGCGGTCAGGTTGAGGTGGTCGGCGACGAGCACCGGCTGCCCGACGGCGTACGACGGGTCGATGCCGCCGGCGGCGTTGGTGAGCACCACCGTCCGCGCGCCGGCGGCGCACGCCGTGCGCACGGGGTGCACCACCTGCGCCGGCCCGTGGCCCTCGTAGAGGTGCGTGCGCCCGAGCAGCACCAGCACGCGGTGCCCGCCCACCTCCACGGACCGGGCCACCCCGGCGTGGTCGGGCGCGCCGGGCGGGGTGAAGCCGGGCAGGTCCGACACCGGGATCTCGACGACGGGCGGCCCGAACGAGTCGGCGGCGGGGCGCCAGCCCGAGCCGAGCACGACGGCGACGTCGTGGGTCAGCGCGCCGGTGCGCTTCGCCAGCTCCGCGGCCGCCTCCTCGGGCGAGGGCGGCACGGGGGCGACGAGCTCGAGATCGGTCACCGCGGTCCTCCGGGTGGTGGGGCGGCGAAGCTGTCGGCCACGGCGCGGTACTGCTCGAGGGCACCGGCGTCGTCGCCGGTCGGGGCGGTCAGGCGCACGACCCACAGGTCGGTGCCCGAGGGCACCAGGCGGGTCCAGGTGGTGCGGGCGTCGCCGCCCGAGGTGGTGCGGTAGACGACCTGCTGCGGCGGCTCCCCGCCCGGCGCCGCCGCGCCGACGGCCTCCAGCGGCCCGACCGTGCTGGTGTCGACCCCGAGGTTCGCGGGGCGCCCGAGCAGGGCGGCGTAGTCGGTGGCGCGCTGTGAGGGGTAGAAGCCGGTGACGCGGTCGACGCGCAGCTCGCGCGCGGCGTCGGGGGACACGAAGCGTACGGAGATGTCGCCGCCGGGCTGCTCGAGCCGGAACTGCTGCCAGCCCGCGGGCACGAGCGCGCTGAAGCCCAGACCGGTGCCGCTGTAGCGCTGGTCGGTGTCGGCGTGGGCGACGAGCACCGTCCCCGCGACCTCGGGCCCGGCCGGGGCCAGCGACGCCGTCAGCGGGCCCTGCCCGGCCAGCGACCGCGTCAGGGCGTACGCCCCGACCGCGCCGACCGCGGCCATGAGCACCAGCAGCGCCACCACCGCCACCAGCACCCACGGCGAGCGCCGCGGCGCCGGCGGGGGCGCCGCCGAGGGCGTGAACGGCAGCGGGCCGGGATCGGCCGCCAGCCGCTGGCCGGTGCCGGCCGGTCCGGCGGCGGCCGCGGGACGCGGGGGTGCCGGGGGCCGCACGGGTGCGGGCGCCCCGCGCGGAGGCGTCCAGCGGCCCGGCGGGGCCGCCCGCGGGGGCGGGGGTGGAGGACGGCGCACCGTGCGCGTGACGTCCTCGCTCGCCGACACCCGCGGCCCGACCATCGTCGTCTCGGCGTCCGACGGCGCGGGCACGCGCGCCGCCGGGACCGCCCGCGACGGCCCCGAGCCGCCGCCGTCGTCGGGGGTGGTCCCCCGGGCGGGGCCGTTCCGCGACGGTCCCGGGCCGCCGTCGTCCGGGGCGTGCTCCTCGGCGGCCGGTTCCTCCGCGGGCTCCGCGGCCTCCGCCGCGCCGTCCTCTTCGGCGGCCTCGGCCTCCTCGCCGGGCGTGCCGGGACCGGCGGCCGCGGCCTCCGGTGCGTTCTCGACGACCGCGTCCGCCGGGTCGGCGGCGGGCTCGTCGGCCGTCCCCGGGACCTCCTCGCCCGCCTCCTCCTCGTCGCCACCGTCGGTGGTCTCCGTCGCGGCGGCGGGTTCGGCGTCCTCGGCGGGCTCGGCGGGCTCGGCGTCCTCGGCGGGCTCGGCCTCGGGCCCGGGCTCAGCCGCCCCGACGGGCTCGGCGGGCTCGGCCGGCGGCTCCTCGACGGGCTCCGCCGCGGGCGTCCCGTCCCCGGCCGCCGCGGTGGCCTGCGCGGCACCGGCCGGGGCGTCGTCGCCCTCGTCGCCCTCGTCGCCCTCGTCGCCCTCGTCGCTCCCGTCGGCGTCGGCGGCCTCCTCGGCGGCCTCGTCGGCCGCCTCCGACTCGGGGGCGGCCGCGACGGCCCCCGCGTCCTCGGCGACCTCGGACACCTCGGCGGGCGCCGCAGCGGCGTCCCCGGCCGGCTCGGGCACCTCGGCCGGCGGGTCGGCCGCCGCGTCGGCGACCGCCGCCGC